>WFXI01000305.1 GCA_015490675.1 Hydrogenothermaceae bacterium | reverse complement strand
TGGATACACTCTGCTAGTAACAAAGGAAATTTGTTTTATAGAATATATAAAACTATAAGTTTAAATTTGATAAAATATATAGTAGGAAAAGGGAATAGAATCGTTGTGAATGGTGAGTTAATAAAAAATATATTAGTAAATGAATTTAAGTATAAAGAAAATCTTATAAAAGTAATTCAATATCCTTCGGAACTAACTAAGCCTTTACCCAAAATATCAAAAGAAAAAGCAAGGAAAATTTTAGGAATACCAACTAATGAAAAAGTGGTATTGCACTTTGGTATTTTACGTGAGGATAAGGAAATTGATAAGATTATAGAGGCAATTTCCTTATCTAAAACGAAACCTTTTTTAATTATTGCGGGTAAAGAGGCTTTTTACACAAAAGAAAAAATAAAAAAATTATTAGAAAAGTATAATGTAAAAAAATATAAACTTTTAATAAAATATTTAATAGAAGAAGAAATTCACCTTTTATACTCAGCATCAGATTTATTGTTAATAATATATAAAGAAGGAAGCATATCTCAAAGTGGACCTTTATCTTTGGCAAGAAATTATTTGTTGCCTGTATTAGCTTCAAATATTGGAGAAATAGGTTACTATGTGAATAAATATAATACAGGTATTTTAATTGATCAAAATTCTCCTCGAGAAATTGCAGATAAAATTGATTATTTTTTTTCCAAAAAAATATCCTTTAAAATGGATATAGAAAAAGCTCAAAAAATTTTTAGCTGGAAAAATGCTTCTAAAGTTTATATTAATTTACTCGAGGAAATGATATGAAAGTTTGGATGTTTAACCATTATGCAAACATCCCAAAATATCCTGGAGGAACGAGACATTTTGATTTAGCAAAACAATTAATAGAAAAAGGACACCAAATTACTATATTTGCTTCAAGTTTCCATTATTTACTTTTAAAGGAAACCAAAAGATATGAAAAAAACTACTATCAAGAGGAATATATAGATGGGGTTAAATTTGTTTGGATAAAAACAGTTTCTTATGAGAAGAATGATTGGAGAAAACTTTTAAATATGTTGAATTATTCTTTAAATGTTTACAGATTAAAAAATAAGTTTGATCCACCTGATATAATAATAGGTTCAACAGTTCATCCTTTTGGAGCTTATACGGCTTCACTTTTGGCAAAAAATTTAGATGTTCCTTTTATCTTTGAGATAAGAGATCTATGGCCTCAAACTTTTATTGATATGGGATTATGGAAAGAAAATAGCTTAAAAAGTAAATTTTTTTACTTCCTAGAATCTAAAACTATTCAAAATAGCAATGGAGTTATTATTTTATCTCCTTTATCTAAAGATTATCTAATATCAAGATACAATTTCAGAGAGGATAAAATCTGTTATATTCCTAATGGGGTATGTTTAAAACGATATGATAAGAGTTTAGAAAGTTTTTCTAAAAAGAAAGATGAAATTTTAAAAAATAAGACAATTTCTATATTAAATAAGTATAAATATAAAGGTTATTTCTTATGTATATTTACAGGAGCATTAGTTAAATCTAATAATTTAGAATTTTTGGTCAAAACTGCAGCAAAATTAAAAGAACATAAAAACATAAAAATTATTTTAATTGGAAATGGTCCAGAAAAACCTAACCTGGAAAATTTAATAAAAAAATATAATTTAAATAATATAGAAATATTATCTCCGGTTCCTAAGAACTATGTACCTATTCTTTTAAACTTTGCACATGTTCTTTTATTAGTTCAGGGGAAAGTATTATGGGGAAGTATGAATAAATTATTTGATTATATGGCTGCTTCAAAGCCAATTATTGTTTCAACTTATGCTGAGCATAATAATCCAATACGTAATATACAGAACGGAGTATATGTTCCTCCTTCTGATGATAACAGTATGAAAAATGCTATACTCAAAATATACAATCTTTCCGAAAAAGAGAGATTAGATTTAGGTAAAAAGCTTAGACATATTGTAGAAAGAGAATATAATGTAGAAATATTGTCTGAAAAGTTAGAAAAATTTTTATTAAAAATAAAACAAAGATCCCTATTTTGAGGAGTATTTAGAAATTTTTGCTTTAGGATTGCCTATAATAACTCTAAATGTTACTGGTTGTAAAGAAATTATAGAATATGGTAAAAATTGGTTTTTGGTAGATTATAAAAGTGTTGATGATATTGCTGTAAAATTAAAATTACTTATAGATAATCCAGATTTAAGAAAAAAGATGGGATTAGAGTCAAGAAAAAAAGCTGAAAAAGAATTTGGTACAAGAGTTATAGTGGATAAATACTTGAGCTTATACAATAAGCTCCTAAAGAAGGACAGCTAATGATATTAAAAAATCCTATAGAAAAAGATGTATTATCAAAAATTGCAAATTTACATAAAGAAAATATAAAAACAGGGTTTCTATCTTCTTTAGGAGATGATTTTCTAATATGTGTATATAAATCAATTTCTATAGCAGAGAATAGTATATTAATTACATACATAAAAAACAATGAAGTTGTAGGATTTATTTCTGGAACTCTAGATATAACTGAAATTAAAAAAAATCTAAAAAAAAAATGTTTTCCTATTTTTATGAAATTAGCAATTAAACTTGTCCTGAATCCCATAAAATTAAAAAAACTTTTTGAGACATATAAGTATTCTTCAGAAGATAAAAAAAGCTATCCTTTTAATCTAAACGCAGAACTTTTAAGTATTGTTGTTAGTCCTAATCACAGGGGAAAAGGAATAGCTCCAATATTATATAAAGAACTAATTAAGTCTTTTAAAGAAAAAAATATTAAAGAGTTTAAAATAGTAGTTGGAGCACAACTCAAAGAAGCTCAGAAGTTTTATGAAAAGATGGGAGCAGAAAAAGTTGCAGAGTTTGAATTACACAAAGGAGAAAAATCTTTTATATATATTCAAAAGGTTGATTAAAAATGAAAATTGAAAAATTCAAAGAAAGCATAAAAAATTATATAGGTTTAGAACCTTTTCTCTTCTGGAAAGGTAGAGTTGCATTATATGCAATATTAAAAGCTATAGGGATAAAAGAAGGAGATGAAATTATCTTACCAGCATTTACATGTGTAGTTGTTCCTAATCCTATAATTTATCTGGGAGCTAAGCCTGTTTATGTAGATATAGACTCAAAAACTTTTAACATTGATGTGAATAAGATAGAAGAAAAAATAACAGACAAAACAAAAGCTATCCTTGCTCAAAATACGTTTGGTTTGTCTTCTGATTTGGATAAGATTAAAGAATTAGCTAAAAAATATAATTTATGGGTTATAGAAGATTGTGCCCATGGCTTTGGAGGAACTTATAAAGGACAGAAAAATGGGACTGTTGCAGATGCTGCATTTTATTCTACTCAGTGGAATAAACCTTTCTCTACAGGACTTGGAGGAATAGCTGTAACTAAAAATAAAGAAATTGCACAAAAGCTAAAAGAGTTAGAAGAAAAAACAATAAAACCTTCTAAAAAAGAAGAATTAATGTTAAAAACTTTATTAAATATCCGTGAAAAAATAGTTTCTTCAAATACTTATTGGTTTGCTTTAAAAACATATAGATTTCTGAGTGAAAAAAATATTATTGTTGGCTCTTCTCAGGGCTATGAGCTTGAAAAACCCACTATGCCACCAAATTTTCTCAAAGGTTTTTCAGAAACGCAGGCTAAAAAAGGCATAGAATATTTTGAAAAAATAAATGGTGAGTATAAAATTGATTTAATTATTAAACACAGAAAAAAGATTGCTAATTGCTATAAAGAAATTCTTTCAGATTTAGGCTTTGAACCACCATATGAGCCAGATTATGCAGAACATACGTTTTTAAAATTTCCTTTGCTTGTTAAAAATAGAGAAAAGTTTTTTTATTTAGCTGAAAAGGAAAAAATAGAGCTTGGAGATTGGTTTTTATCTCCTATTCATCCAATACAAAGAAATTTTGAGTTATGGAGTTACAAATATGGGAAAAATCCTATTGGAGAGTTTGCCTCAAGGCATATAGTTAATCTGCCAACCCATGAAAAGATAGATGAAAATTATGTAGATAAAATTTACAATTTTCTAAAGAAAAACAAAGATGAAATTATAGGTTGCAGAGTTCCTGATAACCTTAAGGAGGGATAGAGTGCAAATTCCTTTCCATCGGCCATACATAACTGAAGAGGAAATTAACGAAGTTGTAGACAGCCTTAAAAACGGCTGGATTACTATGGGAAAAAAAACAATAGAGTTTGAAAATAGATTTAAAGATTATACCGGAAGCAAAAATGCTGTTGCTGTTAATTCAGGTACCGCAGCTTTACATCTTGCCTTAAGGGTTATAGAATTAAAAGAAGGAGACGAAGTTATTGTTCCATCAACGACATTCGTAGCTACTGCAGAGGTTGTTAATTACTTTAATGCTAAACCTGTTTTGGTGGACATAGAACCGGATA
>WFXI01000304.1 GCA_015490675.1 Hydrogenothermaceae bacterium | reverse complement strand
AAGCCTTAAATCTACTGAAGAAGGTTGTATTTGATAATCCTCAAGAGGTGAAATCTCTAAGATTTTTTCATTTAAATACTTTCTTATTGTTTTGTCATTTAGTATCAAGCTTTAACCTCAAAAGCTTTTTTAATAATTATATCTTAAATATTTCTACAACTACTTTGTTTTTACCAGTTTTTTTAGCATAATACATAAGCTCATCTGCCTGTTCTATAACTTTATCTAATGGAACTCTTTTACTTTCTTTTACTAAAACTGCACCAATACTTACGGTAAATTTTATTTCTTCTCCATCTACTTTTAATAAAATACTTTCTATTTTTTCTCTTATTTTTTCCAAAATTTCAAATAAATTAGATAAACTTTTTATAGATGGTAAAATTAAGACAAATTCTTCTCCTCCATATCTAAAAATATAATCTGAGCTTCTAAGCTCTTCTTTTAGAGTTTTTGCTAGAACTTTTAACACCTCATCACCTACTAGGTGTCCATATTTATCATTTATTTGCTTAAAGTTATCTATATCAATAAATGCTACTGCAAAAGGTTCTCCTGATAAGATGGATAAATCCATAACATTGAGAAAAATTTCCTTTATTAATCTTCTTGACAAAACATTAGTAAGAGGGTCTCTTTGTAAGTTCTTTATTTCTTGTGAAGTAGTATATGCAATTACAGAGGATAAAAACACTAGACTTGTTTTTATAAAGTTATTGTACTCATATACAAGTTGGAAAAGTTTTCCTTCTTTTTTTAGATTTATTAATTTCTCTGCACTTTTATGTAATTTTACATGAAGCTCTTCAAGCTTTTCTAGCTTTTCTCTTTTATCTTTAGATTTTTCCTCTTTTAATTTTTTATTTAACCATTTTGTTGCTTTGCATACTTCTACAGGAAGTGCTTTTTCATCTATATTTCCTTCATCTATTAAAAAATCTAAAATTTCTTCTTTCCAGTCTAAATGGGAGTCAATCAAGTCTTTAATTTCATATAACTTGTAGTCAATATTAGCCTCTATAAATTCATCCATAATCTTTTTTTCTCGGTGAACTAGGTTATCAAGGTATCCAGCTGCTGAATATTTCCTTATAAGGTCAAAAAAGTTTTCAAAGTTTATAAATATGCTTTCAATATCTATATCAAGTTTATTATTAGGGTGTGTTTTATAAAAATGGAAAAATTCTTTAAGAATTAGTATTTCAAGGTCAGATAGAGAATCCATATACGAATTAAAATCTAATCCTAACTCATCGTGTAGTTTAGCAAGTTGTATATAATTTACTTTAATCTCTTCTATATTACCTTCCACAAATTTGTTATAGTTTTCAATTAAGTTTTTTATTTGTCTTATTTTTATATTTTCTACATCCCTATTTCTAAAGAATTCAGAAAAGTAAGGGTCTGAAATTAACCTATCATAAAAATCATCATAGACTTTTTTTAAAACTTCTTCAAAAATAGTTGTATTATTTATCATACTTACTTACCTAAAATAAATTTCAAAATTTTATTAACAAATTCATTATAAGCCTTCTTCGATAGTTTTAATTTAGTATAAAACTCATGTAAGTCTATATCTTTCGTTGGGTCTGCAAATAAATCTCTATTAGATGCAAAATAATCAAGTATGTTAGCAGTTTCTTTATCTAAAATACCTTTTTCATAAAACTTATTAAAACAACTATCTACCTTTCTTTCCCCTAATTTGCGAAGAACATGTTTACAAATCCATAAAGAACTATCTATTACTACAACTATAAAATATCTAGACCTATCTATAAACATTGGTGAGTTAATAAATTCTTCTTCAGAGTATTTTAAAAATGTATCTAGTTTTGATAAGTTGCTTTTTATTGCTGAAATATGTTGGTTTACTTTCTTTAGATTTACAGGGATTTTTAAAGATGGTTGTTTTTCTTTGAGTTCTTTTAAAATCTGTGCAAGTTGCGGAATAAGAAGTTTATCTAAAGTAGAAATTATATCTAAAACTGTATGGTACATATTTTCAGGTGTGTATACTAATCCTTCTTTTAAAAGATTTTCTTTAAGTTTATACAAGTCATATAAGCTTCTTGATAACTTTGCATCTAAAATCTCTTCTAATGCTAATTTTTCTAAGCATTTTTCATTAAATTTTTGTTGAAAGTAAACTTCTAAAATGTGGCAAGCTATTTGTTCTAATTCGTCTGATAAAACAATAAGGTAATATTTAGTTCTATCTGGATACATAGGGTTCTTAGAAAACTCTTCTTCTCCTAGCTCAAGTATTTGCTTTATTTTCTTAATAAATGTTTTTGCTTTAGATGCTTTTTCATTAAGAAATTTTGTATCAACAACTTTTGGTAACATTATGATAATTTAGCCCTCTCTAATTCTGATTTTAGGTTATCTATTCTATTTATAAAGCTCATAAATGCTTCTTTCATATCTTCTAAGTATTTACCACCTTTTGAGTATATCTCCAGTTCTTGATTGATAAGACCTTCTATTGCATTTTCAAGGTTTTCTTCCTGTTCCAGTAAAAACACTAAAGATTTAGTTTTAATTTCTTCTACTTTTGGTTTTAGAAGCTCTAAAACCTGTTCCTTTCTTTCTTCTAAAAAGTTTTCCAAAAATGAATGGTTAAATAAAAATGCATCAAGCAGTGCAAAAATAATTATAATCATTCCAAGAAGTAAAACTATATAAAACATATCATTTTCTGTGATATAAAGTTCAATTAATCCAATAAATGTTATAAAAACTCCTCCTAAAAACATGGCTATAAATCTAATACTAGTTATGTTGTCAACAAAGATATCAAGCTTAGATTGATAAACTCCTTTATAATCAAAGAAGTCTTCTGGGATATCTGGAATATCAAAATATATTACAGGATAAACATTTTCATAACTATCTAAAAATAACTTAACTTCTTCTAATATCTTTTTCTTTTTATCCTCTGGAATATCTAATCTTTCTAGATACTCCTCTGTTTTCTTAGCCATAGTATCTTTGAGGGAATACATAACACCAGCAATGCTTTCTAGAAGCTGTTCTTTGATGAATGTGTTTATATTACCTTCAAATGCTTTTAAGAACATAAATATCTGCTTGGGACTTTTTAATGTTTTTATCTTTTCTAGTTCTTCACTGAAAATTCTTATTTTATCTTGTAAAATTCTTTTCACTGCTAAATTCAGGTTATCGTGAATTTCTTTTCTGTAATCTAAAATGAAATCTTTAAAAGGTTCAAATCCTGTTCTTTTTGATTGAATTTTCTTCTGAAAATCATCTATTTTCTTGATTATATTGTCTATATTAGTTTTTACCGATACTAATACTTCAATCATTTCATCAATTTTTTGATTAAACTGCTTTTTGAATCCTTTCTTTTGAGCTCTAATTGGAGTATTTATGAAATCTATTTTAGATTTGATAAAAAAGTAAAGTTTCTCTAAATCATTTTTAGCAAGCTCTTTCAAAAATATATTTACTTCATCGTCTTCAGCAGATTCTTCTATTTCTTTCAGCCTTTCATCTATATAGTTAGCTATTTCTTCCAAAAGTTTTGAGGTTTTATCTGCATATCCGTATAAAGTTTTTAGCTGTGATACAGCAGAATTCTCCAAGTTTATTTATCTCCTTTTTGAAAATTTTGCAAAAATTCAAAATAAAACCTAGTTTTATATTCGTCAAATTATTATATTATTTTATTTCTAAATTTGGTATAGATTTTGCATTTAACAAGCGTAAGAATAGGTTTAAAATAGAAGGTAGGATAAAATGTTTTACTTAAATCAAAGAACTATTTCTAGAGAAGTTAACATAAGTGGTATAGGTCTTCATTCTGGTGAATTTGTTAATCTAAAATT
The DNA here is from genome assembly GCA_015490675.1 of Hydrogenothermaceae bacterium. Lineage (GTDB taxonomy): Bacteria > Aquificota > Aquificia > Aquificales > Hydrogenothermaceae > Hydrogenothermus. The sequence goes on along the minus strand of WFXI01000304.1, from coordinate 614 downwards.
AAAGCCTTCTAGAGCAAATAATGGAATCATTTTTAATAAAAATGGGGTTAAAATACCTGCTAATGTTGAATATGCAAAAAGTTTTGAATTTTCAACCACATTAGAAAAAAACGGAGAAAAGGTTCAAACAGTAGAACATTTATTGGCAGCTTTATATTTTTTAGGAATTGATAATGTAGAAATAGAAATTGATGGAGATGAAGTTCCCATACTTGATGGAAGTGCTGATATATTTATAAAGTATATTAGGAAAGCAGGTATAAAAACATTATTAGAAGAAAAAGTTTATGCTGTAATTGAGAAAGATATTTATATTAATAACAATGACAAATACATCGAAGCTACAGTTTCTGATGAGCCTATTTTCACATTTGAAGCTAAATATAATAATCAAATAATAGGTAATAAAAAGTATTCTTTTAACCAATTTAAAGATAACTATAATAAACTTTCTCCTGCAAGGACTTACTGTTTTTATGAAGAAGTTGAAGCACTAAGAAATATGGGACTTGCAAAAGGTGGTTCTTTAGATAATGCTGTTGTTTTTAAAGAAGAATGTGTTTTAAATCCAGAAGGTTTAAGATTTGATGATGAGCCTGTTAGACACAAACTTT
>WFXI01000303.1 GCA_015490675.1 Hydrogenothermaceae bacterium | reverse complement strand
CTTTTTAAAGGAATTAGAAATTGAGAATTAAATTTGAAGAAATTGATAAACAGAGAATAGAAAAATATCTAGAACTTCGTAAGCAAGGATTTAAGTTAAAAAAAACAAAACAATTTAGAGATGAAGAAAAATCGAAGAATTATGTAGAGTTTATCTCTAATCAAATAAGAAAAAGAAAAAATAAATTTAGAATAAAGCTTTATTAAAATAGGGGCACTTTTTGCCCCCTCTTTTGTAAAATCTAACTGTTTGGAAACTTCCTATAAAAATCATTTAACCTTTCATAATAGTAGGCAACTGTAAATAAAGTTTCTTCATCAAAAGGCTTTGCTATAAATTGAACTCCTACTGGTAAGTTATTTATGAACCCACAAGGAACACTTATTGCTGGAACTGTTGCCATATTAACTGAAACTGTAAATATGTCAGATAGATACATCTGTATAGGGTCATTTGATTTTTCACCTATTTTGAATGCCACATCAGGAGTAGTTGGTGTAAGTAAAACATCTACTTCTTCAAATGCTTTCATAAATTCTTGATAAATTAAAGTTCTTACTTTTTGAGCCTTTAAATAGTAAGCATCATAGTATCCAGAAGATAATGCATAAGTTCCTATCATAATTCTTCTTTTAACTTCTGCACCAAAGCCTTCATCTCTAGTTTTCATATACATATCTTCTAAATCTTTATATTCTTTAGCTCTGTATCCATATCTTACACCATCAAATCTAGCAAGGTTTGAAGATGCTTCAGAAGGAGCAATGATGTAATAAGCTTCAATTGCATATTTTGCTGTTGGAAGCGATACAGAAACTAGTTTTGCTCCTTCTTTTTCTAATTGCTGTGCAACATTTAAAACCATATCTTTAATTTGAGGATTTAACCCTTCTGAGAAAAATTCTTCTGGTAAACCTATTTTTAAACCTTTTATGTCTTTTCCTATTGCCTTTGTAAAATCTGGAACTTCTTTTCTTGCTGAAGTGCTATCTTTAGGGTCATATCCACTTATAACATTTAATAAAATAGCACTGTCTTCTACTGTTCTTGTTATTGGTCCTATCTGGTCTAAAGAAGATGCAAATGCAACAAGACCATACCTGGAAACTCTACCATAAGTAGGTTTTAAGCCAACAACTCCACAAAATGCAGCAGGTTGTCTTATAGAACCTCCTGTATCAGAACCTAAAGAAGCTGGAACTATTCCTGCTCCAACTGCTGATGCTGAACCTCCAGACGAACCTCCAGGAACCCTTTCTACATCCCAAGGGTTTTTTGTTACAAAAAATGCTGAATTTTCTGTAGATGAGCCCATTGCAAACTCATCCATATTTGTTTTCCCTGTTATTATATAACCTGCATCTTTTAGCTTTTCTATTACAGTTGCATCGAAAGGTGGAATGTAATTTTCTAACATTTTAGAAGAACAGGTAGTTTTTATACCTTTTGTTGATATGTTGTCTTTTATTGCTATAGGTATTCCAAATAAAGGTGGAATCTCTTCTAGTTTTGAAAGTTCTTCATCCTTTTGTTTTGCTTCTTCTAAAGCTTTTTCTGATAAATCAGAAACATAACTTTGTATTTTAGGTTCAAATTCTTCTTTTCTTTTTATGAAACTTTCAACAATTTCAGATGGTTTAACTTCTTTTTTTGAAATTAAATCTGATAATTCCTTTAGACTCTTTTGCCAAAGCTCCATTTTCTTACCTCTGAATAATTTCTTCTAATTGTTTTATTTTATCTTCCACAGTTTTTAAAATCTCGTCTTGAGCTTCTACTGGTTCTTCTTCTGCTTTTTTAATTGTTTGCTTTAAAGATTCTACAATTTCTGAAATTTTTTGTTTAACATTGTCTTTGATATCTAGTTTTTCTATTTTTACTTCAAGTTCAACTAACTTATCTTTTAGTTTTTCCCTATTTTGATAAATTAAATATCCTGCAACTGCTCCAGCAACAAAACCTAATATAAAATTTCTCAACTTTCCTCCTCCAAAGGAATTATTCATTTGAAAAAACATTTTAAAACTAAATAAAAACTTCATTATTTCTTCTTTTTTCTTTTAAAAATAGAAAATATGCTTAAAATTGAAGTTGTATTTTCCAAGTTTTCAACAATCTGGTGAACCTTTGGCGAAATAACTTTGTAATCAAGCTTTAGTTCAAGCATTAACTCTTTTAAAGTTTTTAAAATTCCAAGCAAAACAAAAAATATCCCCACCATTCCTGCGGTAATAATTATCATACATAAAGCAATAATTCCAAGAAAAAAAGTGGCAAGCCCCTCCATAAAAAATCTCCTATCCTACAAATCTTTTTTCTATTTTAGCACCTTTTTCTAATGTATTTCCTACTGTACAACCTCTTTTTCCTATTTCCATAACTCTTGCTATTTGTTCTTCTGTTAAATCTGATTTAAAGGAAACATCTAAAGTTATTGTTTCATACCTGTTTTCTGTTTCGTGTTTTTTACCTGTTACTTCTATTTTTAAATCTTCAATTTTATATCCTTTATGGTTTGTATATGCCTGCACAGTTATACCAAAACAATATCCAAGGGACAATAGCATTAAATCTGTAGCTTTTACTTTCATTTTTGAAACATCAATTTTGTCTGCTTCTTCTGCATTTAAAGCATCTGCAAGCCATTTTTCATCTTCAAATGATAAATTAACCTGTCTTTGTTTAATTTCCTTTTTTGCCAAGCTATATACCTCCTACTTTTTTAACTAATTAATTGTATCACTTGATTAATATCAGAAACAGGCTCATTACAAGCAAAGTTTTCACATATATATACTTTTATATTCTCTTCTTGAGGCAAAGATTTTATAAATTCAGAAACCTGTGATAAATATTTATCTTTATAGCCTATTACTTTAAACGGCTGATAAATTTCTTCTAATTTTTTCCTATATTTAATAGCTATTTCTTTTTGTCCTACAAAAATAATTTCTTTAGAAAACAGCATACTCATAAATCCGATTAAAAACATCGTATGCCCATAAGGTGCTAGATTTATTTCACTATAAAATTCTTTTTCTGTTTCTTCTACTAAAGTTTTATATTTTTCATCTGAAGTTAACTTATAAAGGAAAACGAGATTGTTATACATTATAGAATTCCCTGAAGGATATGCTCCATCGTAAACCTCTTTTTGGCGAACTGGAACATCTTTATTATCTTCTGATGTAAAGAAAAATCCACCTGAGGACTTGTCATAGAACAGTTCAACTGCCTTTTCTGTCAATTGAATAGCTTTTTGCAGATAGTTTTCATTAAAATCTACCTGATAAAGCTCTAACAAAGCATATATAGTAAATGCATAATCATCTAGGTTTCCTTCAAATGAAACCTCACCATCTTTATATCTATGATATAAAATTCCACCTTTTAACATAGTATTTAAAATAAAATCCATTGCAGTTTTTGCTTTTTGAATGTATTCGTCATTATTAAAAACCAATCCTGCTTGTGTCAGAGCTTTTATAAATAAACCATTCCAGTCTGTTAAAATTTTTGTATCTTTTAATGGTCTAATTCTATTTTTTCTAACTTCAAATAATTTCTTTAAGCTATCCTCATAAATTTGTTTTAGACTTTCTTCAGAAATACCTAATTCCTGTGAAAGTTTTTCCCAGTCTTTTGAGATGTGAATAATATTTCTGTAAGAAAGTTCCCTAGTAGCTTCTTCTAGATAATTTCCTTCTGGTTTTATATTTGATATTTTTGCAAATATTTCAAAGTTTTCTCCTAATATATCTTTTAATTCATCATACTCCCAAGTGTAGAATTTACCCTCTTCTCCTTCACTATCTGCATCTTCTGCAGAGTAAAATGCCCCTTCTTCACTTAACATATCCCTAAAAACATATTCAACTATCTGATTTGCTATCTTTTTATATTCTTCATTTTTTGTAATTTGATAAGCCTCTGTATAGGCCATTAAAAGCATAGCTTGGTCGTAGAGCATCTTTTCAAAGTGAGGAAGTAACCATCTTTCATCTGTTGAATATCTATGAAACCCATAACCTACATGGTCATATATTCCACCTTTTGCCATTTCTTTTAACGTTTTTTCTACCATATATAAAGCTCTATCTTCTTTATAAAGCTTATAGTATCTAAGTAGAAACATTAAATTATGTGGCGAAGGAAATTTAGGTGGATTATTAAAACCCCCATATTTTTCATCAAAGTTAGAAGAAAAAAACGCAAAAACTCCTTTTAAAATACTTTCTGTTAGATTTGATTTTTTTAGCTTTGTTTCAATTTCTTCCTTTACATACTTTAAGATTTTATCCGCTCTGCTTAAAAGGTTTTCTCTATCTTCTTCCCATAGTTTTTTTATCTGAGGAATTAAATCTTTCATTCCGATAACGCCATATCTACTTTCTTTAGGAAAGTATGTTCCAACAAAAAATGGCTTTTTGTCAGGAGTCATAATTACAGTTAAAGGCCATCCTCCCCTACCTGTCATCATAGTGCAAACTTTCATATAAAACTGGTCTATATCTGGTCTTTCTTCTCTATCTACTTTTATATTTACAAAAGTTTCATTCATCATTTTCGCAACTTCTTCATCTTCAAAACTTTCTTTTTCCATAACATGACACCAGTGGCAGGTAGAATAGCCTATAGATAAAAATATTGGCTTATCTTCTTTTTTTGCCTTTTCAAAAGCTTCTTCACACCACGGATACCAGTCTACTGGATTATAAGCGTGTTGTTGTAAATAAGGGCTTTTTTCATTTATTAATCTGTTTGGTTTTCTATTAGATGACATAACTTTCCTCATTATTGGTAATTAGATGTTAAAGAGTATATGACTAGGAAGAGTTAGTTTTGTATAAGAGGGGTCATAAATGAAAAGAAAAGGGCAAAAAGCCCTTAAAGTTTTTATTCAGCCTGAGTTGATGCTTCAAAGTTATTTGCAGATGTAGAAGTATAGTTTGGTGTATATGAAGGCATCCAGCCTTCCCAAGCTTTTGACCTTGGCGTATCGTAATCTGGCCAGATTCGCTGGTCTTGTCTCCATTTAGATTTTTCATCAAATTTTTCTTTTCCTCTTCTTGCTATAAAGTCATCTGCTATTCTGGAAAGTTCCTCTTTATTTAAAACCCAGCTTCTTCTAGTATAAGAAGATAAGTCATAAATGTCTGTATGAATAATACAATCCGTTGGACAAGCCTGTGTACAAAGACCACAGAACATACATTTAGATAAATCCATATCAAAAACTGCTAAAACCTTTAGTCCGTGGTGAGGATGGTCTTCTGGAACATTAAGCTTTTCTGCTTTTATTGTAAATAACTCTGGAACTGGACAAGCAGCCTGACAGAACTTACAAGCAATACATCTTGTTTCTCCCATTTCTGGTGGCTTAATTTTTAACTTCTTAACCCAGCTATTAAAATCATCTGCCTCTGTTCCATCAACATTTCTAAGACCGTGAACTCCTCTAAATCTAATAGTTGGAACAGAAACTTCATACGGAAAATCTACTGTAATTGTTTTTCTAAATAGGTGCTTTATAGTAGTTTTTAAACCTTTCATAAAATCTAAGAAAAATAACTTTTCTACTAAACTTTGAGGCTTTACATTTCTATTTAATCCAACTTTTACAATTCCCATTTTAAACCTCCAGTTTTAGGTCTTTTTTTTATCATCTTTTTTTAAAATTAGAAACAAAGCAAAGCCAAATATAACTAACAATGTAGGTGAAATATAAAGCAAATACTGAATGTCTTTCTCACTCATTTTTATCACCTGCCTTTTTTAATAAAAAATATGCTGAAATAAATAACATAAATATTATTATCGCAAAAATTGCACCTATTAAAGGATTAAAACTTCCTTCTATAATAGGTTTTACAAAAACAAAAATGATAATTGCTAAATTTAAGCTAAGTAAAAACTTACCAAATTCTTCATAAACCTTATTCATTTATCTATCAGTTTCGCCAACCACAGGGTCAATTGTAGAAAGCAATGTAATAGCATCAGCTATTGGCCTTCCTATAATTGCTTTTGTAAATACCTGTAAGTTATAAAATGCTCCAGAACGAATTCTCACTCTGTATGGCTTTATAGAAGCCTTTTTATTGTAAATATAAAATCCTAGTTCACCTCTAGGATTGTCTGTAGATGCATAAACTTCACCTTCTGGAAGTTTTAATCCTCTACCATCTATAGAAAGCTTTAACTTTTTAGGGTCTTCTGGCTCTAAGAAATAAGGGTCTTCTGGTGTAAACTCGTTTCTTAATTTTTCTATACATTGCTGGATTATTTTTGCACTTTGTCTCATTTCTTCCATTCTAACCAAATATCTATCATAGGAATCTCCAACTTCTCCAACTGGTATATCAAAATCAACTTCTCCATAAGCATCATACTTATCTATTTTTCTTAAATCATAAGCAACACCAGAAGCCCTAGCCACTGCTCCAGTTAAACCATAGTCATAAACATCTTCTTCTGTTAATACACAAACATCTTTGTTTCTCTTTAACCAAATTCTATTTCTTGTTAAAAGGGTTTCATAATCATTAATTCTTTGAGGAAAATCTTTTATAAAATGTTCAATTGCTTCCAGTGCTCCTGCTGGTAAATCTGCAAAAACGCCACCTATTCTAAAGTAGTTAATTGTAAATCTTGCACCTGTAATTCCTTCAAATATATCCATAATTTTTTCTCTTTCTCTAAATGTATAAAGGAACATAGTTAAAGCTCCAAGGTCTAGAGCATAAGTTCCAAGCCAAAGTAAGTGTGAGTTTATTCTAGAAAGCTCCGCCATCATTGTTCTAATCCATTTTGCTTTAGGCGGAACCTTTTCGTGGATACCTAACATTTTTTCTGCAGCTACTACATAAGCGTGGTTTTCATTTATAGCTGCAATATAATCCATTCTGTCTGTATATGGAATAAATTGCTGATATCCTATATTTTCAGCTATTTTTTCAACTCCTCTGTGAAGCTGACCTATGATAATATCGCATTGTTGGACATATTCACCATCAAGGTCAAATAAAAACCATATTGTTCCGTGTGTTCCTGGGTGTAGAGGTCCCCAGTTTAAAACTATTTGAGATTGTTTGTGTGGCATTCTAGCTTTTTGTGTTCTTTCTAAATCTTCTAATGTTGGTAAAGCTGTGTGCATTCTAGAATAGTTAAATAATCCCTCTAACTGGTCTTGTCTTTCAACTTCATTTAAAGAAGGAAGTTCTGTATCTTCTATTCCTCTTATTGGAAAATCCTTTCTAAGTGGATGGTAAGGATATCCTTCCCACATAAACATTCTAACTAGATTTTCGTGTCCTTCATATCTAACTCCAAACATATCCCAGGCTTCTCTTTCTGCCCATTTAGCACCTGGCCATAAGTCTATTAATGAAGGAAGAGTTTCTTCTGTAGCCCAGGATTTTACAATTACCCTTTCTTGATGCTCAGGGGAATATAAAATTAATACTCCTTGAAATCTTGGATCTTCTTTTTCTCCGTGGTCTATAACAGTCCAATCAATAAACATTTTAAACGAATAATCAGGATCTTCTTTTAAAAATCTTAAGAAGTCTATTAACTTTTCTTTTGGAACATCTATATAAACATATCCAGTTTTTGATTCGTTAACTGTGATATAATCAAATTTACTTTCAAGTCCCTTTGCCTTTTCAAGACTTATCCAAGACATTTATCTCTCCCTTCTTTAATTTTTAAAACGCTGTTATAAAATTCTACTAAATTTTTATATCAAATGCATCCCTTACACTACCGAGAATATCATAAACTCCTTTATATTCTCCTAAGCAAATATTATCCTTCTCTAACATATACCACTGGTCTAAAGTTAAAGGTTTTCCAAAAATTGAACCAACTAAGGCAACTGGTAATAAAAGACATCTATTTACTTCTATAACAGGTTTTTTTATGTTTAATAGCATTAAAGCAAACTCGAAAAGTTCTTTGTATGAAACAATTTTTCTTCCACAAAGCTCAAAAATTTGATTCTTTTCTTGAAAATTTAAGACTTTTACAAAACTTTCAACTACATCATCAATGTGGACTGGTTGAACTTTTCCCTTTGGTGCAATAAAAAACGGTGAAAATTTACTTAAAAATTTAAAATCTTCAAATAATTTTTGACCTTTTCCTAAAATTATAGATGGTCTAAAAATAAAATAGTTTAATTCACTTTTTATTAAACATTCTTCTGCTAAAGCTTTCGTTTTTTGATATCTACTTTTTGAATTTTTATCTGCTCCTAATGCTGACATCTGGATAAATAGCTCTACATTAGATTTTTTTGCCCCATCTACTAATCTTTTTGTAAACTCAAAATGAACTTTTTCAAAGGTAATATTTTTTTCTGGTATTTCTGTAAGAATACCTAGTAAATTAATAACTATATCTGGTTTTGTTTCTATTACTAAATTCTCTAAAGCTTCCTTAAAAGAAAGGATATTAATTTTAGGATTTTCTCTTAAGTGTTTTAGCTTTTTGGAACTTCTAACTGGTAGTATTAGCTGAATATTTTTTATCTCTAATAATTTCTTTAACAAATGCGAACCTACAAAGCCTGTTGAGCCTGTTAATAAAATCTTCATTTTGGCAGGTAAACCTTAAATATTGAGCCTTCTCCTATTTTACTTTCTACTTTTACTTTTCCGCCATGAGCCTCTGCTATGTGTTTTACAATGGAAAGCCCTAATCCTGTTCCACCAACATTTCTACTTCTAGATTTATCCACTCTATAAAATCTTTCAAAAATTAATGGTAAAGCTTCTTTTGGAATGCCTATACCTGTATCTTTTACTTCTATTATTATGTATTTACCATTTTCTCTTGAAAAAACTTCCACTTTACCATTTTCTTTATTGTACTTTATTGCATTTTCTATAAGGTTTTTAAACAGTATTGATAACTTGTTTTCATCTGCTAAGATTTCTAAATTGTCTGTTATTTTGTTTTCAAAGGTTATATTTTTTTCTTTGCAAAGATGAGCTAAATCTTCATAAATTGAGTTTATAAATCCTTTTAACTTTATCTTTGTTTTTATCAGTTTATCTTCTTTAGACTCCAATCTTGCAATAATTAATAAATCATTTATTAAACTATTCATCTGGTTAATTCTTTTATATGCCATTGTTAGAAATTTCTTCTTATGAGAACTATCCTCTTCATCTTGAAGGGTTTCTATAATTCCTTTTAAAACCGCTATAGGTGTTTTTAGTTCGTGGGATACATTTGAAACAAAATCTTTTTTTGCTTGTTTGTATATTTCAAAAGGAGTTATATCTGTTAAATGTATGAATTTTTTACCGTCTATTTTATAAACTTTTACTAAAAATTTTCTGTCATTTATTATTATTTCTTCCCTTATATTATCCCTTTCATAGTTATGTGAAATTATTGAGTATAAATAATCATTTTTTATAACTTTAGAAAAATGTGCTCCTTCTGGCTCCTGAATACCAAGAATATCTTCTGCATATTTATTTATGTATCCAATTTTTCCATCTGGCTCTGTTACAATAATACCTTCTTGTAAGAAGTCTAGAAATTTTAAAAAGCTCTCAAAATCTGAAACTTTCATTTTTTGCTTAGTTTCCATCATCTATTTCCTGATGGCGAAGCATTTTTCCTTCTTTCATATAAATTACTTCTTCTGCAAGATTTGTAGCAATATCTGCTACTCTTTCTATATTTGATGCTACTGTAATTAATCTAATACCTACTTTTATATTTTTAGGGTCTTCTACCATATATGTATAAAGGTCTCTTATTATTTGCTCGTTTAGGGCATCTACTTTGTCATCTCTTGCTATTACATCTCTAGCAAGCTCTGTATCTAAAGTTTCTAAACATTTCACTGCATCTCTAACCATTCCAAGTGTAATATCTGTCATAACTGGAAGGTCTATATATTCTTTTAATTTTGGTTTTGTTATTATATGCTCTGCCTGTTCTTTTATGTTTTCTGCGTGGTCTCCAATTCTTTCTAAATCTCTATTTACAAACAAGTCCATTACTAAAATTCTTAAGTATTTTGCTTCTGGTTGAAATCTTGCAATTGTAGTTATTATTAGGCTTTCATTTTCTACTTCCATTTTGTCTAGTTTTTCTTCTAGCTCTGCTACTATAGGTAAATAATCTCCGTTATGCTCAATTATTGCCTTTACTGCATTTTCTATCATTGTATCTGCAATTTCTGCCATTTCTATAAGTCTATCTCTTATTTCATCTAATTTTGGTTTTATAAGCATTCTGTTTCCTCCTTAACAATCTTCTCAAATTTTTGAAAATCTTCTAAAAGTATGTCTCCAAATCTTTTTATATTTGAATAAATTTCCTCTAGTTTTTCTGGCATATATGTATGAACAACTTTATTTCTCAGCATTTTCATTTCCATATAAATATCTAAATCTTTAATTAAATTAAGTTTTTCCATTTTTTGTAACATCTTTCTGTATGTTTCTGATTTTTCTCCATAAAGGTAAAACTCTAATGTTTTAAAAAAGTAAAAAACTGCTTCTACTGCTTTCTCAAATCTAAAAGATAAAGAATCATAATACTCTAAATCTTCATAACTATAAAAAACATTAGGGTTAAATGGTTCGTATTTTTCTAACGAATTTTCTAATAGTTTTAAACTTTTTTCTAAATCTTTATAAGCTTTGCAAATCAAGTTTTTTTGCATATCTCATAACTTCCTGAATAAAAGGACTTTTATCATCATACTGAATGATATCTATATCTGTATCTGTAAGTAAAAAATATTTACTTTGTAGCTTTAAAATCTCATCTAAACTTAATTTTCTTCTAGGTTTTATTATTAAATCTATGTCTCCTCCTCTTTTGTTATTACTTAATCTTGAGCCAAATATATAAATTTCTCCTTCAAAATCTTTAAAAACTTCTTTTAAAGCTTTTCTTTCGAAATCCTTTAATCTCAAAATTAACCAAATTTTCCTGTTATGTAATCTTCTGTTAGTTTTTCTTTTGGTGATGTAAATATAATGTCTGTTTTGTCAAATTCAATAAGCTTTCCTAGATACATAAATGCAGTATAATCTGAAACTCTTGCTGCCTGTTGCATATTATGAGTAACAATAATAATTGTTACACTGTCTCTTAACTGAACTACAAGCTCTTCTATTTTTGATGTAGAAATCGGGTCTAAAGCAGAGGTTGGTTCGTCAAAAAGTAAAACTTCTGGTTCAACTGCTAATGCTCTTGCTATTACAAGTCTTTGTTGTTGTCCTCCTGATAAGCCTGTTGCAGGGTCTTTTAATCTATCTTTAACTTCTTCCCATAGGGCTGCTTGTTTTAATGCTTTTTCTACTCTAGCTTCTAGCTCACTTCTATCTTTTATTCCACGAAGTTTGAGTCCATAAGCAACATTATCAAATATACTCATAGGAAAAGGTGTTGGTTTTTGAAATACCATTCCAACCTTTGTTCTAAGTTTTATAAGGTCATAATCATCATTTAAGATATTTTCTCCATCTAATAGAATTTGTCCTTCATATTTGTTTCCCGGATATAAATCGTGCATTCTGTTAAAACTTCTAAGTAATGTTGTCTTTCCACATCCAGAAGGTCCTATTAAAGCTGTTACCTTTTTTTCATAAACAGGAAGGGTAATTCCTTTAAGTGCTGCTTTTTCTTTATCTGGATAAGGTTGACCTGAATACCAGAAGTATAGATTTTCTACTTTTATTTTTTCTTGCATAAAACCTTTTCCTCCATAGTTAAGCTGGTATATCCATAGGCATTACTATTGCTTTGTAGTTTTCATTTTCTAAAGGCTGGATTAGTGTTTGAGCATTTGGATTTGTAAATTTCATAAAAAATCTATCTTCATCTATTGCATCAACTGCTTCTATTATGTATCTTGCATTAAATCCTATTACAAAATCTTCTCCTGTGTATTCTATTTCTAGCTCGTCTATAGCTTCCCCGTATTCCTTTGAAAAGCTACGAAGCTCTAATATTCCTTCTTTTAGAGTAAACCTTATTGGTTTAGCATCTCCTTCAACAACTGCTGAAACCCTTTTTACTGCTTCTGTAAGCTCTTTTTTATTTAAAATTACTTCAATTGTAAATTCATTAGGTATTACCTGTGTATAATCTGGAAACGCCCCTTCTAAAAGTCTAGACATTAAAATCCATTCTTTCGTCCTATAAAATACATATTGAGAAGTGGCTGCTACTTCCACATCTTCCATACCTGTTAAAAGTTTTTTTAGCTCATTTAAAGCTTTTTGAGGAACTACTATAGAAATTTCTCCTGCTCCTGTTTTTTCTATTGTGTATAAAGCGAGTCTGTGTCCATCTGTTGCTACAACATCAATTAAATTTCCATCTTTTGTTTTAAATAACGCTCCCTGTAATGCATACCTACTTTCTTCTTTTGAGGCTGCATAAAGGGTTTTATTAATTGCATTTTGCAGGTGTGCCCCTGAAATAATAAAGGCATTTTCTTCTGGGAATGGATACATTTGTGGAAAGTCTTCTGAAGCAGTAGTTGGAAGAGAATATTTTGTTTTTCCTGATTTTATTTTTAAAGTGTTATCTTCTAGTTTTATATGAACCTTTTCACTAGGTAAAAGTCTTGCTATATCGTTTAGCTTTTTAGCATTTACACAGGCTGTTCCTTCTTGCTCTACCTGTGCAAAAACTGAAACACTAACATGAACTTCTAAATCTGTTCCCTGAACTATTAATTTATCTTCTTTTGCTTCTAATAAAAAATTAGATAAAATAGGAAGTGCTGACTTTTTCTCTGTTGCAGAAATTGCTTTTTTTAATACATCTTGTAGTGCTGATTTGTCTATAACTATTTCCATTGTTCCCCTCCACTAGCAAAAACTTCTTTTTTCCATATTGGTGCTCTTGCTTTTACTTCATCTACTATATATCTACATGCTGTAAAAGCTTCCTGTCTATGTCCTCCCCACACTGCTACTAAAAATGAAGGAACTCCTACTGGAACAACTCCTGTTCTATGATGAACTATTGCATGTTTAATTTTGAATTTTTCTTTAGCTTCTTCTATTATTTCCTTTATAACTTTCTCTGCCATTGAAACATACGCTTCATATTCTAACTGCTCTACATCTCCATCTTCAGGGGCACTTCTTGGTATTCCTAAAAATATATCTAAAGCTCCACATTCCTTATCTGAAAAACTGTTAAAAACTTCATCTAAAGAATACCAGTTTTCCCCTATATATATATCTGGAACCATAATTTTTTCTCCTTTTTGAAAAATTAACAAATAAATTTTAGCAATTTTTTAGAAGATTTTAAGGTTTTTGAGCAAAGAGTTTGTTATATTCGTTGTAGATTTTCCAGACATACTTTGAGTTGTTTTTCGCTTTTGAGCCTTTGTTATAACAGTCTATAGCTTTCCAAGTTTGACCAAATTTATTTATACATTGAGCTAAAACCCAAGCTCCAACAAAAACATTTTGACAGGGATTATAAAGGTCTTTTTCTGTAATTCCATACCTTTTTAAAACAGGTAGCCATTTACTATTTATTTGCATAAGACCTATATCGTAAGTTCCATTCTTATTTTTATTTAATGCATTTGGATTTAGATTACTTTCTACTTTTGCAATTGTATATAAAAGATAAGGATTTATGTTATACCTTTCTCCTGCTTCTTCAAAGCAATAATTTTTCTCTGTAGCTAATGCAAAAACAGAAAATATTAAGCTAAACAAAATTAATCTAACACTTTTCACCATTTTTTAGCCACTTTCTATACTCTACTTTTTCATAACAGCCAGAACCTAAATAATCTAAAATTGATTCAAATTTTTGTTTGTTTATAAACCCAGGAATAACTGCGTACTTTTTATAGTTTTTGTTAGGGTCAAAAAATATTATTGTTGGAAAAGATTGAACTCTATAAACATAAGCAAGTATTTGTTCATTCATATACTTTCTAGTTTCAGGGTCTACTACTTCTCTATCTCCATACACATTAATTATTGCTATAGCTACATTATTCTTAATTAACTTTTGTTTAAAATCTAAGTCCTCTAAAACTTCTTTATGTAATTTTGTGCAGTATTGACACGACTCTGATTCAAAAATAAGTATTAAAAACTTACCTTTTTTCATAGCATCTTCAATAACTGGCAGAGGGTCAACTTTAAACTTTTCTACTTTTGAAGATGAAGATGATTCATTTTTATTACAGCTAAATAAAATTATGACTAGCATTAATGTAAATATAACTGACAAGCTCTTTAATATTTTCATTTACTCTTATCCTTAAAGTTTTGTTAGTAATTATTAAGTTTATACTATTTACCTATTTATCGCCAGATTTAGATAAAATTTTAGAAATAACTTGCTGATACCTTTCTGGATACCATACAAAAGCCATTGCGTGAGATGTATTCTCAAAAAAGAAAGTATTGTAATCTTTGAATTCTTCATAAGCTTTTTTTGTATCTAAATAAGGGTCAAACTCACAAAAAATTAAAACTATATCTTTAGTGTATTTTCCTACAATAGGTCTGATATTTAATTTGTCTACATCTATACCTGTAAACTTTTCTCCTAAAAATAAAGAAATGTTTGTTAATAAATTAGCTAGCAAATCTGGAAACCTTCTATATGTATACCTTGTGCTTTCCTTTAAAGAAATATAAGGGCTATCTGCTATTACAAGGTTTATATCCTCTGGATTTTCATCTTTTGCAAGAATTGATGCAACTGCTCCCATGGATATTCCGTGAACTAAAATGTTATCAAAATCTTTTTCTTTTAAAAACTTAACAGCAGATAAAACATCTAATCTTTCTTTATATCCTAAGGTTGTTTTTGTATTTTGGCTTTTCCCGTGATTTCTTAAATCTATAGAAACTACAGAAAAACCCTTTTCATAATAAAATTTTGTTAATCTATTTAAAAAACTTCTATTTTCTGCAATTCCGTGAACTAAAATAACAGCTTTCTTTGTATTTTTTGGTACAAACCAGCCTTTTATTTGTATATTATCTTTTGTAATCAAAGTAATTTCTTTTAG
>WFXI01000302.1 GCA_015490675.1 Hydrogenothermaceae bacterium | reverse complement strand
AATAATACTTTTTATATCTTCTTTTGCTTGTTCCAATACATCATTGATAACAATATAATCATAATACTTCCACTGGGGAATTTCTCTTTTTGCTGTTTCTAATCTTTTTTTTATTTCTTCTTCTGGTTCTCCTCTTTTTTTCATTCTATTTATAAGCTCATCCAAAGATGGTGGAAGAATAAATATAGAAACTATATCCATTTTTTCTTTTATTTGCTTCATTCCTTGAACATCTATAACTAAGATTAAATCTTTACCCTCACTTAGCAATTTCTCAACTTCATCCTTAGGAGTTCCATAGTAATTATCGTGAACTTTTGCATACTCTAAAAACTTTCCATTTTTTATACCTTGCTCAAATTCCTCTTTCGATAAGAAAAAATAATCAATTTTATCTTTTTCCCCTTCTCTAGGTTTTCTTGTAGTACATGTAATTACCCTTTCTAAATTTGGAACTTCTTTCAAAAGCATATTAACAATTGTAGTTTTTCCACCACCAGCAGGAGCAGAAATAATAAAAAGTTCTCCCTTCATATAATTCTCCTATTTATATTGTTTTATTAGCTTTCCTTCGTAATTTCTAAAAATTATATAATCTTTTCCTTCTTCCACAATATAATTAGGAAAAACAGGAACTTTTCCAAGACCATTTTCTAAATCAACTGCATATATAGGTGTTGCAAGCCCAGAAACTCTGCCTCTTAAATGTTCTATAATTTCTATTCCTTTTTTTAAGTCTGTCCTAAAATGTAAAGTTCCTTCAACTGGGTCTGCATAAAATAAATAATAAGGTTTTATTTTTACCCTCAGCAGGTCTCTCATTAACTCTTCAATAGTAAACTTATCATCATTTATTCCCTTCATTAAAACTGTTTGATTTAAAACAGGAGTTCCAGTAGAAAGAATATTCTTTACTACCTTTTTTGTAATATTTGTAATTTCATTAGGATGATTAAAATGAGTAACAAGCCAAATCTTGTCATATTTATCAAAGATTTCCAGTAAATCCTCATCAAAAAATCTATAAGGATTACTAACAAGCTCCCTAGACCCAATTCTTATTATGTCAACATGCGGTATTTCATAAAGATTTTTTATTATATATTCAAGTTTTTTATTGGGAAGAGTTAAAGGGTCTCCACCAGAGATAAGAACTTCTTTAATGCTTTTATTTTCCCTAATATATTCAAACATCAAATCATATTCTTCTTTTGTTCTTGCTCTCTCTTCTTCTAAAAAAATTCTCTTTCTCATACAGTGCCTACAATAAACACTACAAAAATTTGTAGCTCTAAATAAAACCCTGTCAGGATATCTGTGGGTTAATCCTTTAACTGGAGATAACTCTTCTTCCCTAAATGGGTCTAAATAAGAATTTTTTTGTAAATTACTGTCTAATTCTTCTAAAGAAGGAAATATTTGTCTAAAGATAGGGTCTTCATATGAAAATTTTTTTATAAGGGAAAAATAATAAGGGGTTGTTCCAAAGTGATATATATCTGCAGTCTTTAAAAAAGAAATTTTTAGCTTTTCATCAGGAGAAAAAAATTTTTTTAAATCCTCAAAAGAAGTTAATCTATTTGCTAACTGCCATTTCCAATTTTCCCAATCTTCTTTCGAAATTTGGGAATAAGGTTTTAAATTTCTCCAATATTCATTTTCGAGATATACCATTAAATTAATTTCCTCTTAAAGAGTGAATAATATACTCATTATTAAACAAATTTAGCAAAACTAAGACAGTTAATAAAATCATATAAAAAACAGCAAGCTTTTCATTATCTTTTTTAAGCAAAAATAATCTAATAACTATTACAAATATAAAGCCTGCCGTAACTAATGAAGATAAAATATAATGTAGCTTAAAAACAGAAATGTTTTCGTGAGTGGATATAAGATAGTAAAGTTCCTGAAATCCTGACAAACCTGCAATAATAACTAAAATAGATGCAAAAATAACTAAATAAGCAGAAAATTTATTAAGAAAAGGTTTTTGAGTAATTATAACAGCAATTTCAAAGAAAAAAGCTAACAGAGGAATTAAAACTGCAAATCTACCGAAAAAAGCATGAAAAAGATTTATTTCCAT
The DNA here is from genome assembly GCA_015490675.1 of Hydrogenothermaceae bacterium. Taxonomy (GTDB): domain Bacteria; phylum Aquificota; class Aquificia; order Aquificales; family Hydrogenothermaceae; genus Hydrogenothermus. Next base: position 176 of record WFXI01000302.1, on the reverse strand, counting down.
TGAAAATTACTTTTCAATTATTAATAACCCCGGCGGCGACCAACTTTCCCGACCGCTCTCGCGGCCAGTATCATAGGCGCAGGAGGGCTTAACTGCCGGGTTCGGAATGGGACCGGGTGTAACCCCTCCGCTATGGCCACCAGGGGACTTGGCGATAGAATAAGGGACAAAGGCTT
>WFXI01000301.1 GCA_015490675.1 Hydrogenothermaceae bacterium | reverse complement strand
TCTAGTTTCTGGCTCAAGCCAAACTGTATGTCTAGCTTTATCTGCAAATTTTACAATTTTATCTTCTATAGAAGGACAATACCTTGGGCCAACTCCAGTAATAGCTCCTCCATATAAAGCTGTTCTATGTAAGTTTTTCCTTATAATTTCATGAGTTTTTTCTGTTGTATATGTTATATAGCAAGGTACCTGGTCTTTTTGTCCTTCTTTAAACCAGTAACTACCGTAAGGCTCTGTCCAGAATGAAAATTTTGGAGGTGGCTCATCTCCAGGTGCTTCTTCTAATATGCTCCAATTTATTGTATTTTTATCTAGTCTTGCAGGTGTTCCTGTTTTAAATCTAACAAGTGGAAATCCAAGTTCTCTATAAAATTTCGGAAGTTTTTGTGCTGGTTTTTCTCCCATTCTACCAGCTTCTATTTTTTTATCTCCAATATGTATAACACCATCTAAAAATGTTCCTGTTGTAACAACAACTGCTTTAGTTTGTATTTTTAAATTACCATCTACTTCTACACCTTCAACTTCATAGGAATTTTTTTTCAAAAATATATTTGTAGCTTCTCCTTCTATAACTGTAAGATTTTCTGTATTTTGGACTTTATTAACCATATATTTTCTGTATTCTTCCTTATCTGCCTGAGCTCTTGGAGAGCGAACAGCAGGACCTTTCCTTGTGTTGAGCATTTTATATTGAAGACCTGTGTAGTCAATTGCCTTAGCCATTTCACCGCCAAATGCATCTATCTCACGGACAACTATACCTTTTGCAATGCCACCAATTGCAGGATTACAGGGCATTAAACCTACTTTTTCCTTATCTAAAGTAACAAGTGCAGTTTTTGCCCCTAATTTAGCACTTGCAAGGGCAGCTTCTATACCTGCGTGTCCACCACCTATTACAACAACATCAAAATATGTGTCGTAAACCATTTAAACCCTCGAGTAGAAAACTTTTTATGAAAATATAGGCTTAAAAAATTCTTTTTAAATACCTTCAGGATAAGTTTTTGTATATTCTTTATACTCCTCAATTCTTTTCTTTATTTCTATCCAGTTATCATTACCAAACTTTTCTAAAACGGCATCTGCTAAAACAATAGCAAGCATAGCCTCACCTACCACTGCTGCAGCTGGAACTGCTGTAACATCTGACCTTTCCTTCGCTGCATCAAAAGGCTCTTTTGTTTTTATGTTTACAGACTGTAGAGATTTTTTCCTCATTAATGTTGGAATAGGTTTCATACCAACTCTAACGATAATAGGCTCTCCATTTGTCATACCACCTTCAAGACCACCTGCTCTGTTTGTTTTGTGGTAAAAACCTTTTTCTTCATCCCAAAATATTTCATCGTGAGCCTGAGAGCCAAATCTTTCAGATAATGAAAAACCTTCTCCTATTTCTACTGCTTTCATTGCTTGAATACTCATCATAGCTTGAGCAATTTTTCCATCTAATCTCCTATCCCATTGTGTATAGGAGCCAAGACCCATAGGAACTCCTATTGCAAAAACCTCAAAAGTTCCTCCTAAGCTTTCTCCTTCTTTTTTAGCTTCATCTATTAATTGTTTGAATTTTTCATCTTCTTCAGGGATAGGTATTCTAACTTCAGAATTTTCTGCAATTTTTGCTCTTTCTTCTAAAGGAATATCCTTTATTTTGTCTTTGACAGATAAATTTCCAATAGATACTACATAACTACCAATTTTAATTCCTATATCCTCAAGAAGTTGTTTACAAACTGCTCCAACTGCAACTCTTGTTGTTGTTTCTCTTGCTGAAGCTCTCTCTAAAACATTTCTTAAATCTTCAAATCCATATTTTATTCCACCAACTAAATCTGCGTGCCCAGGTCTTGGATTTGTTATTTCTCTTTTATCGACTGGCTGCCCTTCTATGGACATTATATCTGTCCAGTTTTGCCAGTCTTTATTTTCTACCATTAATGTTATTGGACTTCCTAATGTATATCCAAATCTAACTCCAGATAGTATTTTTACTTTATCTTTTTCAATTTTCATACGACCGCCACGACCGTATCCTTTTTGACGGCGAGCAAGCTCATTATTTATATATTCTGAAGAAATTTTTAGATTTGAAGGAATTCCTTCTATAATTGCTGTTAAAGCAGGTCCATGAGATTCTCCAGCATTTAAAAATCTAAGTTTTCCCAAAGTCTTCTCCTGCTTAAATTATTGTAAAATTTAGTATACGATACTAAAAAAGAGGAAACAAATGTTTTTAGACAGATTTAAAAGTTTTAAAGAATACAAAACAGAAACAACCCCTTGCAAAATAAAATTATCTTCAAATGAACTTCCATTTGAACTATCTGAAGACTTAAAAGAAAAAATAGCAAAAGCAGTTTCAAAAATACCATTTGAAAGGTATCCAGACCCTACTTATAACCAGTTAAAAGAAATTTTAGCTAACTTTTATGGTGTTTCACCAGAAAATATAACTGTAGGGAATGGTTCAGATGAGCTTATAGATATATTAATAAAAGCAGTAGGTGATTTAAAAAATCCTGTAATGTATCCAGTTCCAACATTTCCTATGTATCAGGTATCAGCAGATATAATAAACAGACCAAAAGTAGAATTTTTTCTAGATGAAAACTTTCAATTAGATAAAGAAAAATTAGACGAGGCTATATCAAAAAATCCACATTTGGCATTTTTTGCATCACCAAATAACCCGACAGGAAACTCCTTTAATAAAGAATTGATAAAATACACAGCGTCTAAAAATATATTTACTGTTGTAGATGAAGCTTATATAAACTTTTCAAATAAAGAAAGTTTTTTAAAAGAAGCTCTAGAGCCAGATAATAACATTGTAGTAATTAGAACATTGTCAAAAATAGGGCTTGCTAGCATTAGACTTGGAGTTTTAATAGCAGATAAAGAAACAGTTAAAATAATAGATAAAATTAGACCACCGTTTAATGTTACATATCCAACAGCAGAAATTGCAAAAATAGTTTTAACAGAAGGAAGAAAGGAAATAGAGGAAAAAATAAATATAGTAAAGGAAGAAAGAGATAGGATAATTGGTGAGCTAAAAGAGATAAAATCTATTAAGGTTTATCCTTCAGATGCTAATTTTTATTTAATAAAAGTAGAAAATGCAAATGAAATTCACAAAAAACTAATAGAAAAGGGAATTTTAACTAGAAATATGTCACATCTACCTAATATGGAAAATTGCTTAAGAGTTTCTGTTGGAAAACCAGAAGAAAATGATGTATTTATAAAAGCTTTAAAGGAGATAGTATGACAGTGCTAAAGCTTAAAGAAACTATAACTGATGACTTAAATAAACTATTTGAGCTAGAAACAAAAGACAGTTCCACTATTGAAGCAGTTTTTTACAGAGGTAATACCCTTTGCGTATCTTCTCAAATAGGTTGTCCTGTTAGATGCAGCTTTTGTGCATCTGGAATGAATGGATTAATTAGAAATTTAAAATTTGAAGAGATTATAAATGAATATGAGATTTTGCCATATAAAGAAGATATCACTAATATTACTTTTGCAGGAATAGGAGAGCCTCTTTTAAACTGGGAAAATGTAGAAAAGGCTTTCTGGTATTTTAAAGAAAAAGGATTAAAAGTTAGCTTCTATACAACAGGTTTTCCAACAAAGAACTTTGAAAAATTACTGAAACTACCTCACAATGGTATAACATTATCTTTACACGCAGTTTTTGAAGAAAAAAGAAAACAATTAATTCCTTATAATGAGCCTAT
>WFXI01000300.1 GCA_015490675.1 Hydrogenothermaceae bacterium | reverse complement strand
GGAAGGTATGTCATGGCAGGGTCTATGGGGAGTGCTAACCTCATGACAGGTCTCAAGTTTATCTTTAGCAAAAATGCCCCTTACAAAAAAATAAGAAGATGGATTGCAAGCCACTGCATAATAAACACAGCAAAGGAGGGAAAGTAAGATGATTAGAGAGATATGGATAAAGATAAAATGGAACTTCAAACAAAAATATGTAGCACCAAAGATAGGTTTTAAAACCAAAAAGGTAGTAAGAGACGGTAGAGTAATAGAAATTCCTGATTTCCACCAGATAAAAAAGAAATATCCTAAAGGGTCAATTGCCAGAGAATACATGGAAATGGCAATTGAAGAAGATGATTTTTGGGAAACACTGATAGATGTCTGCGAGGCACAGCAGTATCCAGATGCTATTAACAAATACACTGAACAACTGGACTATCTGGATAGACTACTAAAAAAAGCAGTGAAAAAAGGATAGAAACTTGAAGCGGAGAGTGAGCTATGAAAAAGCTAACAGCATTAGCAATATCAACAGCTTTAATAACAACAGCTTGTAGTATCAAACACACAGAAGGCTTTATGGATAAGCAGACTATACATGAGAAAACAACTGTGGTCCAGAAAAACAATCCAGAGCAGAAGGTAGATAAAGAGGCTATGCAGGAAGAACTATCAGGTATAGCTTCTTTAAAAAAATTCGGAACTCAAATGGCTATTGGTGCTATAGCAGGTAGCAATAGTCAAGCTATCAACATGGCAATCTCTATTGCTTCTAACTATGCTTTAGAAAGATGATTTAATCCTTGATCCTTTTGTTGGAAGTGGAACAACTTTGATTTCAGCCTATCAAGAAGGGAGAAAGGCTATAGGAGATGAAATTGATGAAAAATACATACGCCTAACTATAGAAAGGTTACAGAAAATCTTTCAACAAAAATCTCTTATATCAAATGTGCAAGTGAACTACGCACCGATTCAATCTTTCTAATGAAAAATTAATCCAAGTTATAGTAAATGTAAATATAAGTTGACAAATAAGAGGAATAATATTAAATTGTAAACTGAAATTTACATTTGAGGTTATAATGTGAAAAAGAAGATATTAGCTACACTTAAGGACAAAACTATTGGGGAACTATTAGAAATAGGGGCAGGAACAGAATTTAGGTATTTTGCAGATGATCTTAAGGATAGTATTTGTATTTCTATGCCCACAAGCCATTTAACTTACAGAAAGCATACAGGACTACTTCCTTTTTTTGACATGTTTATCCCCGAAGGTTTTTTATTCCAATATCTAAAGGAGATAATTCACAAAAAAGAAGGGAAAATAAATGATTTTATAACTTTGTGGTATTTGGCAGAGGGGGTAAGAAACAAAGCCAAGCTAAAAGGTAGAGATATAGAAGTTAAAGAAACTCAAAATTATATAACGATGGATGAGTTAGAGGAAAATGACACCCGTGACACATTTTTAAGACTACTAAAAATGTTCATAGACAAAAATGCGATAAGCGGAATACAACCCAAAAGTCTTGCAGTTGTTAAAGATAAAGCACAAATTCCAGGGGACGAGTACATAGTAAAGACTTATGGAGAAATGTATCCGAATTTAACAGAGGTTGAATACTTTTGTCTAAAAGTAGCAAAAAAAACAGGTTTAGAAACTCCTGAGTTTAAATTATCCAAGAATAAAAACTTTCTGATAATAAAAAGATTTGATAAAGAAGATCTATTTTTTGAAGAAGCTGGTAGTCTTCTTGGAAAAACCAGATTAGACAAATACACAGGAAGCTACGAACAAATAGCTAAAGTAATAAAGAAACACTCAAAAGAGGTATCAGCCGATTTAAGATCTTACTTTAAGATGATAGTCATAAATACACTTATAAGAAACGGAGATGCTCACTTAAAAAACTTTGGATTATTGTTTAATGAGGATTTTTCTTACATTAGACTTTCTCCTGCTTACGATCTTATATGTACTTCAATATACATAAAAGACGACAAACCTGCATTAACTATGAACGGAAAACACAAATGGCTAAATAAACAAGAGATAATGGAATTTGGGGAAAATGTATGTCTATTATCTGAAGAAGAATCTAAAGAATTAATAGATGAGTGCATAAATGGGGTTGAATCAACTATAAAAGAACTTCAGGAATATATTGAAGAAAATAAAAAGTTTACAGATATAGGATCAAGAATGATAGAGATTTGGGATAATGCCTTACTTGAATTTGAAAATAAAAAAACGGTAAGGATTACAAAAAGGAGAGGTTTTAACAATGGACATAGATTTAATCGGTAAGTTTATAAGAAAAAAAAGAAAGGAGAAAGGATACACACAGGAAGAATTTGCAAAGAAGATGGGTATAAGCCGATATACCTTATACAAGATAGAAAAGGGGAAGTTAGGAGAGGTTAGTTTTGTAAAAATATGGGGTGCTTTAAGATTGCTTGGATACGACATTTGTATAGAAAGGCACAATCCATTTGCCAATCCAGATTGGAACGAAATTGATGAGATTTAAGAAGTAGAAACCATGCATATAACAGGGCAAGCAGGAATAGAGCTTAGTGGTTGTGGGTGGCACTCTACTGTGTTAAATAATGCTATCACTGTAGCTATAGAGGATG
>WFXI01000299.1 GCA_015490675.1 Hydrogenothermaceae bacterium | reverse complement strand
ACTGTTTTACCTGCTCCCCATTGGCTATAAACTGACCCGTGAACTGGAAAGCCTTGCTCTTTTGAAAAGTTCTTTACTGCCATTACTGCTGATGCTATAATTTCATATGCGTGGAGTTTAAGCATTATTCTTCACCTCCTTTTGAGAGTAGTTCTAGGATGTCTAAATCTTTGAGGGGGTCTTCCTCTTCCTCCAGTTTTTCTAATTGGTTTATGTTAAATAGGTTTTCTTTTTGGATTTCTTCTTTCACTTTTTCTGCCTCCTGATTTATTGTTTGGATTTCTTCTGTTAGTTTTTTGGCTTTTGCTTTTGCTCTTTTTTCTGCGTTTTTGAGCTGGCGTGCTTGTGCCGCGTCTAAGGTTGGAACATCTGAAGATATTAGTCTTGCTTGTCCTAGATATTCGCCTGTTTCTGCGTCAAATACTTCTAAAAATGATAGGTTCTCTATATCTCTTTTTACGATTACTTTAGGTGCTTTTGGCTTTCTGCCATAATCTCCTTCTCTTAGTTTTTCTGGGTATAAAAACTCATACACAAAGCTTTCCCAGTTTATTTGGTTGTTTCTAACTGTGGCTACTTTTTCTTCTGCAAATGCTTCTCTTAATTTATCTTCTGGTAAAACCTTAAAGTATTGGTCTTTTATGGCTGCAAAGACTTGAGCTGGTATGTGCTCAGTGTTGAAAATTTTAAATTTATGCTTGCTGTTGTTGTATTCTAAAATAGCTTGTTTTATAGCATTCTTTGCTTCCTGAATTGTTTTTGCTTTTGTAATTGTTTCAATTGCTAAGTCTTTTATGTCTCTATTAACACGCTCTAAAAATTTCTGGTTTGGTTTTTTTGTGAAAATGTGAGTTTGCCCTAGTTTTTCTGTTATTGATTTGAAGTATGGTGTTTTATAGGTTTTTGCATTATCGGTTCTTATTTGGTTGCAAACTCCATAAACGGTGTAAAACTGCTTTAGGTATTTTGCTTCATCATAAACATTTGTGGCAAAGTTGTAGTATCTGACTTTTTTTGTTTGGTTTGTAATAATCAGTGGCTCTGGATATATGTATCCGCTGTATGGATGAACGATTAAAACTAATGACTGAATTAGTTTTCCTTCTTTTTCTATTTTTACTTCGTCGGTGCTTATTTGTGTTGCATCTATTTCAATTAAATCTGGTGTTCTGTGTAAACTGCGTTTTGAGGTTGTGTATCTGATTTTTTCTTTTGCTGGTCTTCTGGTTTGTTCTAGTTTTTCCCAGCTTCCAAATTCTTTTTGGATAAAGAAGGATAAAAATTCTGTGCCTTTTTTCTTGTCAAATATGCCAAATTGCATAAGTTCTGTTTTAAATGTATCGTATATTTTGCTTTTGCTTCTGGCTCTTGTTTTTTCGCCGTATTTGTCAAATCCGTATTGATGGACTTTTAAAAATTCGTTTTTGATGTTTTCTTTTAGGCTTTGGGGCATAGTAAGGTATATGTTTTCAAATAGGGTTTGTTTGGTTAGTTTTTGCTTTTCTTCCTGTGATTTTTTGATAATATCGTTAACTCTAGATTTGTAAAGCTTAACACTATATTTTTGACTTAGCATTTTTGCTATCTCTCCTTGTGAATAGCCTTCATCAAATAGTTTTAAAATTTCTATTTGTATTAGCTGTTTCATATGTGCTGGTAGGTTTTTATATGCTTTTTTCATTGCTATCCTCGTATAATTTTTTCTCGCAGTGGTAAAGTCTGTATCCTAGTATCAAAGAAAGCTGTAAAAGAGCATCTATTACAAGTTCTTTTGAATATTTACTTGCATAGCTTCCAAGTATTTGCTGTAATTGTGGATAAGCTACATTAAAGTCTTTTTCTTTGATAACCTTATAAACTTCATCTATAATTTCATTAATTGGAGCTTTCATCATTAGCCTCCGAGGAGTTTAAAATGGTAAGTGTTTTTTCTTCTTGTCCATTTTGTGGAAATTCTGCCTATAACTTTGCTTATTGTATTGGTCATAGGAACTTTCCAAATCCTATGGATACTGGAATTTGTGAAAGTTTTGGTGTTGTTGGTTGTTGTAATTGTAAGGAAAAATTTATGGTTATTTTCACTACGCAAACTTCTATTCACGAAAAGGCTTTTAAAATCGTTAACCTTGAAAGTGAAGAACTCAGAATTAAGCCTATTCAATTTAAAACTTTTCCAGAGCCTAAAAGAGCTTTCACTAATGCTATGTTTCCTGATGTTATTAACAACCTGATTGAAGAAGCCGAATTTTCTAAAAATCCTGCTGTAAAAGCAATGGTTTGCAGAAGTATTGTTGAATTTACCCTTAAAGATAAGCAAATTGGAACTGATAAAGATAATCTTGTAAACCGAATTAATAAAGCTTATGAAATGGGGCTTATAACAAAACCAGTTGCAGAATGGACACATATTTTTAGAAAAATTGGTAATAAGGCTGTCCACGAAATTTCTGTCAGTGAAAAGGAAGCTAACGAGTTTTTGGCATTTGTTAAGATTTTTCTGGAACTTATTTATATTATTCCTTCGAAAGTTAAAGAATATTCTACTTAACATTTGTTATTCCTCCTCTATGAACTCTGGATTGATTTCTTTCCAATACTCTTTCTCGTGGAGGATTTCTACTGGTGGAATGCTTATGTCATGTTTGATTAAATATGCTGTGTTTAGTAAAATTTTTAATGCAAATTCTTTGTCTACTTTTAAGGCTAGCCAGTTAGCCTCATATAGCAGTTTGGCTATGTGGGCTAGCTTTTGCTCGTAAAAGTTAAACTTGGTTGTGTCTTTTGGTCTGCCTACATTTGGGCTGACCTTCTTTTTTGGTTTTTCTTCTTCTGTTTCTTCGCTT
>WFXI01000298.1 GCA_015490675.1 Hydrogenothermaceae bacterium | reverse complement strand
GAACGGAGCGTGCGTCGCTTAAACGCACTCCGCTCTCCAGCTTCACCCGAACCTCCGAGCCTGCCACAGCTCGGAAACCGCCTAAAAGCCTATTCAATTGCCAAGTATCAACCTTCACGGAGTTGCCAGCTTCGCAAAGCCTGCTCCAGCCTTAACGACCTATGCCTTAACGGCAACCGCCGAGCCAGCGGAGTTTGATGACCCAGTATGCATCTCTGGGGAGGCATAACGCCTGCAACTACAACGAGATGGAAAAAAACAAAAAACACTACTGCAGTACGAAACTGCAAAACAACAATTTTTAAAAAACAATTTCTAAAAATTTGTAAAAAAATTTTACAAAAAAACCGCCGAAAAAACAAACGACTTTCAAAAAAGGTTGCCAAAAATACTATAGACTAATAAAATAAATTATATAGTCTAAAAATAAAATTTATATTAGGACAATAAAATGGCAAAAATAGAAGAACTAGAGAAACAACTAGAAGAACTAAAAGCAAAACTAAAAGAAGAAAAGAAAAAAGAAAGGATAAAAAAACAAAACCAATACATCAAAGAAAATTACAAAAGGCGAAGCTTCTATGTGCCAAAAGAACTAGCAGAAGAAAAAGAAAAAATGGACTACTACATCTTTTTAAAGCTAGCCAAAGAATTAGGGATAAAGACCTTCAAAAAAGAAGGTGATTATAAAATCTATTATGTAGAAGAAGAACTCAAGAAATTTAAAGATGGGTAAGTTTATAACAGGTTTTATGCTAGGTTTATTAGCAGGTTTAATAACTCTTTTTGCAATTTCGTATTATGTCAAAGGAGATTGGGTTGAGTTTAAACTTATCGTTTTAGAGTTTAAAGACTTACTCTATGAGCAACTTAGTTATAACTTTAGGTTTGTTCTTTTCTTAATTTTCGTTACAGTTGGGGCTATTATTGCATATTTACTAGGGGGAATTGTTGATATACATAATTATAAAAAGAAGAAAGAAGCAGAATTAGAAGAAAAATACAATAAACGGAAAGCAGAAATAAAAGAAGCAGAGAAAAAGGCTATTAAATCTCTCCAAAAGATAGAAAGGAAAGCAGAAGGCCTAGTGAAGGAAGCTGGGAAGGAAGCCTATCGAATAGTAAAAAAAGCAAAAGAAGAAGCTGAAAAAATCAAAAAAGACGCTTCTATTAAAGGCTATGAGGAGGGACAACAAAGGCATAAAAAAGAGCTAAAGATATTAAGAACAAGATTATCCGCCATAAGAAATATATTTAAAGCCTACCCAGAACTAAATGAATGCTTTAAAAAAATAACAGGCTGGGACTTTGAAAAATGGCTAAAGGAGAGATAAATGGAGATAAAAAATCTGGACCAAGAACTTATATATCAAAGGTTAAAGGTAGAATACAAAATAATACATTCAAGAGATTTACAAGACATATTAGTAAAAATAGACGGCTTGCCCGTTGCCGTTGGGATACTCCAGTTTTTAGAGCTTGTAGCTGTTATGGAAGGATTTTAAGCAAACCAGCTCCCGCCAAAGAAAGAAAGGTATAAAATAGCAATAAAAGATAAAATCCCATACCTAGGTTTTTTTATGAAGAAATATGGTGAAGTGCTTTATTTAGATAAAGCTGAAGCAAGAGTTTATTTAAAAATCCTTAAACAATTTGAAAGAGTAGTAAATATTATTTGATTATAGGCTTTTGGAAAATTAGAATTAGTAAATATATTGTGGTAAATTAAAAAGAAAAAAACCATAGTAATCTGGGGGAAATAAGTGAACGTCTACACAGATTACAGCAAACTATTCTATAGAATAGAAAATGTAGTTTCATACTCATTAATTCTTATTTATGTATTAATCTTGCTGGTTTTGCATATTATATTAAGTCTAAAACAAGGGAACTTCTTTGATTATATTTTTTATTTCATAGTATCTTTTATCCGTCCAGTAGCATCTGGAACATGGGTAACATATTTATTTCTATTCATATCAATACTAATAATTTTGGGTTTTTATCCAGAAACATATAAAGACTTTTTAAAATTAAAAAAACAAATAAGAGAAAGGAAATATACAAGCGAAATAGAAATAAAAGATGAAATAGTAAATAAAAGAAAAATTATGCTGATACCGTTTTATGAGACATTTTTCATACCCAGATTTAGAGAAAATCCAGCATTAAACGCCGTATACATGTTTTATCCAGCAGTTTATATAATAGCCTTGCTGTACATAATAATTCCAATACCAGCACTTATAGTTGAGTATTGGGAAGGGAGAGCAATAGAGATATTTTCGTTAATATACTTTTTTCTATTCAGGGTAATATCAAGGGTGATATCACTTTTAATACTATCAAAGCTGACGACAGGGCAGTTCAGAGGTTTTAAAAGATTCAGAGAAGAAGTTTTAAAGATAAGAGGTATCAATGGGAGTAAGCTTTTATACCTAATAACAAAGGGATAGAAAAATGATAAAAATGGATAGAGTATTTTGGGGGACAATAGGCAGTGTAATGTTAATAATGATAATACCATTTTCTCTTTTTGGGGGATATCTGTATTGGGTACCGCAGATACCAGAGCATGTATCAGAAGAAATAGGGGTATGGGACACCATAGGTGCAGGGTTAACAAATCTAATTTTGTATGTATTAGTAGCTGTTAAGTTCATTAAATCAAAATCTAAAACAATAAAGATGTATTTGATGAGTGTTATACCAATAGCTTTTTTGAATATATACCTGATAGAGTACAAGCACTTTTTGATATATTACAAAAACTTTACATACAAAATAATTTTTCTTAAAGAGGGAAAGGAGTACTGGACCTGGAAACGGGATTGGGAAAGGATTTGGGATAAATACTCAATAAAGTTTGTAGAAATTCCAGACAAGTATAAAAAATATAGCAAAGATAAGCTTGTTGATTTGGTAGTAGATAAGAACATTAGAAAAAAATGTGTTTTAAACGAAGAAAGTTCTATATTAGAACACATCATGTGTACCACAGAGAATGGATTTAAATATACATATAAAATAAGTAAAGATAGCATCGCTAAAAATCCAGATGAATGTTATGTAAATATAAGGAATATGAGAGGTAATGAATATTTTGAACTGTGTAGAAAAGGAGATTTGTGGTTTATGAAAAGCACAGAAATAGATAAACAAGGAAATGCTTATTCTATGGGAGAGAATGTCATTTATGATGAGAAGGGGTATATAGATGAACTAAAGAAATTTATTAATGAATAAATTGGGAGGTTAAGTAATTATGGGGAGAGTAAATCCTACAATTGATGAACTAAAAACATTTGCAGAGCTTGCAGATAAGTCTTATCAGGACTGGAATCCAAATAGTACACGTAAAAGGGATAAAACAATTCCTATAGGAGATAAAACCTTTACAGTAAAAAAGGTTCTAAACGACAGGGAAACAGGGGCATATGCATTTTTAGCTGAGGATGAACAGGGGAATAAATACATAGTTTTTAGAGGAACAGAAGGTATTGGAAATAAGCAGGATATATCAAACGATATAGATATTCTAATGGGAAAAGCTCCTGAACAGTTAAAAATAGCACAGAAATGGATAAACGATTTAAAAAATAACGGATTAATAAGCGAAAGCGATAATGTTTATGCAGTAGGACATTCTCTTGGGGGATATCTGGCAAATTCTTTACAGCTCGTGAATTCGGATATTATTGATAAAACTTATTCTTTTGATGCACCTGGATATGGAGAATTTTTTGGAGCATCACTTTTTGACGGATATATTAAAGACTTAACAGAAGAAGAAATAAGACAAATGCTTAGTGAAATAGCAGGTAGAGAAATAACTTTAGAGGAATTTAATCAGGGAAAAAATAAAATAACAGAGTTTTCTTATGCTGGGGATATTATTGACACGTATGGAACAGAAATTTATAGGGATAAGTATTACTTTCCAAAAATTGGACACGGTAGAAAAGGTATTGTTGAGTTTTTAGAATACTTAAAAAGTCTTGGTATAAATACTGTAGGTGAAATGAAAGCGTTTTATGAGAGAAGGTTATCTGCATTAAACAATTCTTATTTTATACTTACGACTATTAATCCTTCGATTGTGCAGATTGCTTTTCTTATGAAGAATATTATAAATCAAATTCTTCTACGTCGAGCCATCTATGGAGATCCGCTGGTAGTAGATTTAGACGGAGATGGCATAGAAACAATAGGGCTGGATAATTCAAACGCAATGTTTGACCTTGATGGGGATGGATTTAGGGAAAAGACAGGATGGATTTCACCAGATGATGGAATATTAGTAATAGACAAAAATGGTGATGGGAAGATAAATGATGTTAATGAAGTATTTGGAAACCAGCAAATAGATGGATTTACAGAACTTTCACAGTATGATTCAAATAATGATGGAGTGATAGACAATCAAGATCAGCAATTTAACAACATAAAAGTATGGCAGGATTTAGATTCAGACGGAATAGTAGATGAGGGAGAAATAAAAGATTTAACAGAAGTTGGAATAAAACAGATAAACTTAGAAAACCAACAAACTACAGAAGACTCAAACGGAAACGAAATAACCCACAGAGGAACATTTGTCAAAACTGACGGAACTACAGGAGAAGTTGCAGATGTTAACTTCAAAATGAATCAGACATTTACATCATATAACGGAGAAATAAACATATCACCAGATGTAATATTCCTACCCTGGCTGAGAGGGTATGGAGAAGTAAAAGACTTGCCTATAGCAATGAGCGAAAATGAGCAGTTAAAAGAACAGGTAAAAAATATAGCCTTTGAGAAAGATATAGATAAGATTTATGAACAAATGGATGAATTTTTAGCAAAATGGGCAGGAGTAGATAACATACCAGAAGACAAGATGAGAGGAGCAGTTAAAGATAGGATAATTTCAGTGGTAGAGAAGTTTATCGGAATAAAGTATGAAAAGCAGATTTATACAGTAATTGCTGAAAGAAGATTTGGAAGAATTGTAAGATGGGAAACAGCAAGTATTTCTAAATCAGATAGTATTGGTATAGGTGATGAAATTAATGGAGGTAGAGTTACAGATATAACAGTCTCTACAGAAGTTGTGGAAGCGGATAAAGAAAAAATAATAGAAATATATAACAAAATAAAAAATTTAATGTTTGTAAACTTATTGGCACAAACAGGAATAGGAAGGGAGTATGGTTTAACGTATGACTTTTTAAATGATGAGGTTATTATAGATGCCTCAGTATTTTATAATTCTATAGTTAATAAAAATATAGGTTCTTTGGAATATAATCTTTATATTTCAAAAGTTTTATATGATATGTCTCTCTTAGAATTGGAAAAGTTACCTAACAGTGTTATTTCCGATTATATAAAGAAATATATATCTGGAGATTTAGTAATAAATAAGATTATAGGTGATAGTTTGGATAATAGATTAGATGGAGGTTTAGGATCAGACATATTATCAGGTGAAGCAGGGGATGATTATATAGCAGGTGGGTATGGAGATGATGTAATAGAAGGAGGAGAAGGGGATGACAGGTTAGTAGGTGGAGAAGGGAGAGACATTTATGTATTTAACAAGG
>WFXI01000297.1 GCA_015490675.1 Hydrogenothermaceae bacterium | reverse complement strand
TCTATTACATGCTTATCATCACTCCAAGCAGCTATTGCACCTTCTTGTATAAATTCAGGGGTGGCTACTCCAAAAGAAGTTCTAAATTTTTTATAAGTTTGGATAAGATTTTCATCTCCAGCTACAAAACCTGAACGATAGCCTGTCATTCCACTTCTTTTAGATAATGAGTGGAATACAACAACATTTTTCGTTCCTATTTCAAGCATTGAAATAGGTTTTTCTTCAAAGTAAAGGTCTATATAACATTCATCACTACATAGGATTATGTCATACTCCTGACAAATATCGTAAACTTCCTGTAAATAACTTTTATCTGCTATTGCTCCTGTTGGGTTATGTGGGTAGTTTATCCAGACTATTTTTGTTTTCTTTAAAATTTCTTCTGGGAGTTTGTCTAATCTTAACAAAAATTTATCTTCTTCTTTTAATTGAACTGGATAGACTTCTGCATTTGCAAATAAAGCTCCTCTTTCATAAACAGGATAAGCAGGAGTTCCAAAAATAACTGTATTTTTTTCTTCTGATGAGTCTATAAAAACAAGTGGAAAGTGAAAAATAGCTTCTTTAGAGCCATTTGAAGGAATTATTTGGGTATCAGGGTTTAAATTTACATTAAATCTTCTTTTTAAATAGTTTGCTATAGCTTCTCTTAATTCTTTTTTTCCTGCTACTGTCGGATACTGGCTAATTTTAGGAATTGCATTTTTTATAGCTTCTCTTATAAATTCTGGTGTAGGTTCTCTAGGGTCTCCTGTTCCAAAATCGTATATTTTTTTCCCTTCTTTTTTTAGGTTTTCTTTTATCCTATTAAGTTCATCCATAGGGTATGGTCTTAGAGACTTTAAGATTTCGTTCAATATTAACCTCCACCAACAAATGTGACAATTTCTACAGTATCACCGTCTTTAATTTTAAAATTATCATATTCACTTTTTGGTATAACATCCATACCAACAGCAACTGCAAAATTAGGTGCTTTTATGCCAAGTTCTTTCACAAGTTCTGTTATCGTCATTTCTTCTTTATCAAATTCCCTATATTCTCCGTTTAGTTTTATTTTCATTTTCTTACCTCACCTATTTTTCAACGAATTTTGAAGTTAAAATAGCAGCTCCTATGGCTAAAAAACTAGCAAGTAACACAAATGAAAACAAAATTAAATAATATAAAGTTTCATCACTCATTTTCACTTCCTCCCAAAACAATCAATATGGAAGAAACTATAGCAATTATTACATAAATCAAACCAAATGATATTGAGACTTCTTTGTTAAATTCTCCTTTTATTATAGGTTGTAAAATAGCAAATACAATTATAGCCACACCTATATTTAGAAGATGTTTTCCAAACTCTTCAAAAGCCTTTCTTATTCCTTTCTTAAGCTTCATTAAAGCTATTCTAAAAGCCCCTTTAGACTATTTTCCCAAAGTTTTCTTAATTCTTCTAAGTTTTCTTCTATTTTTGTACTGCCAACTTTTAAAGTTAATTTAGGCTCATTTTTTACCTTTCCAATGACTTTAAAGCCAATTCCTAGCTCCTTTGCCTCTTTTTCTAATTTTTTAATATTATCCTCACTTACGGAAATTACAATAATACTTCTCATTTCATCAAAAAGTTCAAAATCTGGTCTATAGTCAGTTTCTATATTTATCTCAAGTCCAAATGTTTTCCCATCTGCGAAAGCAGGCTCAAGTAGTGCAGTAATTAATCCTCCATCTGAAACATCGTGAGCAGATTTTATTAGTTTTTTGTTATCTCTTATAAATTTAGAGAGTTTGTTTTCTATTTCTAAATTAATAGGTGGTATATCTCCTGCTACTTTTCTGTGAACTTCTTTTAAATATTCACTACCATTAACAGTAGGTTCTTTATTTACTTCTCCAATTAATGCAATTATATCTCCTTCATTTTGATAGTATGAAGGAATTGCTTCTTCAGGACTATCTAAAACACCAACAGCAACAACTATCGGTGTTGGGTAAACATTTATTCTTTTATCTGGTAAAACTGTCTCATTGTATAGTGA
>WFXI01000296.1 GCA_015490675.1 Hydrogenothermaceae bacterium | reverse complement strand
CAGTCTATAAATGCTACTATTTTTTCAGCTTCTTCAGGTTTTACTAAATTTCCTATCCATGCATATTGAGGATTTCCTTCTACGAGATATTTCTTTATCTTTTCTTTAACCTGTAAAAATGCTTTCTCATGCTGTGGTGTAATTTGTGTAATTCCTTCCTTTAATGTGGATTTAACCCTTACATCTTTGGTAACAAGGAAGTCAATTTTTGCTTTTTCTTCTTCTGATAATTCTTTGTAAGGTTTTTGGTATTTTTCCTGAGAATAAATGTTCTGAAGTGCTACCACTTTTTCATGAAGCATCCACGCAGTGTAATCTGGACCAATATAGGCACCGTTTCCAAGGAGTGTTCCCTGATCCATAATTACATATTTTTGAAAATATGCTTTCCCTTGAACAATATCATCGTATGTGTAAAGTGTTTTTGTTCCAACAACTTTCTCAGGAATTGGAGGGACATCTTTGATTTGAATAATTGTCATGTAAGTAAAAATACCTACAGCAGTTACTAGCGATAAAATAAAGATTAAAAACCACCGTTTTGCTGAATTGTCCATAAAATTTTGCATTGTTTAAACCTCCTTTTATACTAAAAAACCTCTAATTAAGTAAACAAACAGGTAAATATGAAACATAATTGAGTAAAGACTTTTGTATATTTTTTCTTCTCCACCTTTGTAGATAAGGGTAAGAGAAAAAACAAAAGTAACTATTAAATAACCACTAATCATCACAAGAATAGACCAACCTGAACTCGTGGTTGTTAAGTTATCCATACCGTTCATACTTAGAATGGAAAGGAGTCCTATACCTGAAATACCAGAAAGAAAAATGAACAGAGAAGCTATTTTTGTATATCTTTTAACAATTTTCTCTTGTAATATTTCTTTATTTCCATAGGAAAACACAAAAGATATACCTAAAAACATAGCATTTGATATTAAGTGAATTACGAAACCTATCTTCCATATTAAAGAAATAGTATCCATATTATAACCTTTTATAAGTTTTAATACTCTTTTATCTTAAAATTTTAAGATTAAAAATTCTTAAAATCAATACTTTTTATGTTTAATAATAAATAAACTATGAAAAACAAAAAAATAAAAACTTGTTTAACAATAGCAGGAAGTGATAATAGCGGTGGTGCTGGACTACAAGCAGACCTAAAAGTATTTTCATTACTTGGAGTTTTTGGCTTTTCTGCTATTACCTCTATAACTGTTCAAAATTCTAAAGGAGTAAAGGCTAGTATTCCTGTTTCTCCTAATATTTTGGAAAGTCAAATAAATGCAATTTTTGAAGATTTTAAAATAAATGCTATTAAAATTGGTATGCTCCAAACTAAAGAAAATGTTGAAGTTTTACTAAATATATTTAAAAATTATCGTCCTAAAAATATTGTATTAGATACCGTTTTAAAATCTTCTTCTGGAAAGTATCTTCTTGATAAAAATGCTATTGAAAGTTTTAAAAAATTAATAAAGTTTACCGCTATCATAACTCCAAATACAGAAGAGGCTAAAGTTTTAACTGGTATAGAAATAAGTTCTTTAGATGATATGAAATTTGCCTGTGAAAAACTTTTAAAACTTGGAGCTAAAGTTGTCTATCTTAAAGGGGGGCATATGGATTTTAAAGAAACAATAGTAGATATTTTTTTTGATGGAAGTAAAATGATAGAAGTTAAATATGAAAAACTCCCTGTAAAAGAAAATATTCATGGAACAGGTTGTGTTTTATCTTCAGCAATAGCTTCTTTCTTAGCCAAAGGAGAAAATTTAGAAAATGCCTGTTTAAAAGGTAGAATGTTTTTACAAAATCAAATAAGAAATGCTATAAAACTAGGTTCTAGATATCTTTATATGCCTCTTACTCAACAGTAACAGTTTTTGCTAGATTTCTTGGCTGGTCTACATCTTTTCCAAGAAGAGTTGCTATATGATATGAAAGCAGTTGCATAGGAATAACTGTTAAAAATGGATAAAGCTCATCTATAGTTTGGGGTATATATATAACATCATCTGATAAGTCTTTTATTTGATTATCCTCTTCTGTTGCAATAGCTATTACTTTACCTTTCCTTGCTTTTACTTCCTGTATATTTGAAAGCATTTTTTCATAAAACTTATCTTTAACAGATACAGCTACTACAGGCATATTCTCATCTATTAATGCAATTGGACCGTGTTTCATTTCCCCTGCAGGATATCCTTCTGCATGTATGTAAGAAATTTCCTTTAATTTCAGAGCACCCTCTAAAGCAATAGGATAATTAATATTTCTGCCTAAAAACAAAAAGTCCTGTGCATTCATATATTTGTATGCTAAATCTTTTATAGATTTGTCTAAAAGTAGTATTTTTTCTACCTTTGAAGGGATTTTTGAAATATTTCTTATATAGTTTTCATATTCTTCTTTAGAAATATTTCCTCTTTTTAATCCAATCTCTAAAGCAAGAAGGAGTAATACTACAAGTTGCGATATAAATGTTTTTGTCGCAGCAACTCCTATCTCAGGTCCACTATAAGTATACAGTGTGAAGTCACTTTCTCTGGATAGGGAGCTTCCAACTACATTAACAATTGAAACTGTTTTTGCACCTTCTTTTTTTGCATCTAATAGGGCAAATCTAGTATCAGCTGTTTCACCTGATTGACTAATCCCAATGATTACAGTTTTATCTGTAATAATTTTATCTCTATATCTATATTCTGATGCAAAATCTACTTCAACAGGTATTTTTGTAAACTTTTCTATCCAGAATTTTCCTACAAGTCCTGCGTGCAAAGAAGTCCCACAGGCTATTATATAGATTCTATCTGTATTATCCAAAATTTCAAAGAGTTTCGTTTTGTCTAAAGAGTTAAAACCTGATATTGTGTCTGTAATAGCTCTTGGTTGCTCAAATATTTCTTTTTGCATAAAGTGTTTGAAACCAGCTTTTTGAGCAGATGAAACACTCCAGTTAACATGGGTTGTTTCTTTATTTAATTTATTTTTACAAACATCATAAACTTCAACACTATTTTTGGTTAATACTGCAACCTCATTATCATCCAGAATAATAAAATCCTTTGTATACTCTAAAACAGCAGGTATATCAGAAGCTATAAAATTTTCATCTTTAGAAACACCTACCACTAAAGGGCTACCTTTTCTTATAGCAATTATTGTATCTGGATGGTATTTGGAAATAACTCCTATAGCATAAGCTCCTTCTAACTTACCAGCAACTTTAACAGCTGTATCTAGGAAGTCTCCATTGTATAAATCCTCAAATAAATGGGCTATAACTTCTGTATCTGTTTGGGAAATAAATTTATATCCTTTATTTTCTAATTCTTCTTTCAACTGCAAATAATTTTCAATAATTCCATTATGAACAACTGCAAAAGTTTTTGACTTACTGATATGAGGATGTGCATTTTCAATACTAGGACTTCCATGGGTAGCCCATCTAGAATGGCCTATGCCAATATGTCCATCTAGTTTCTTTCCCCACAGTTTTTCGTGTAAATCTTTTATTTTCCCAACTTGCTTTTCTACTTTTAT
>WFXI01000295.1 GCA_015490675.1 Hydrogenothermaceae bacterium | reverse complement strand
GTTTCTTCTATATTTCTAGTTTTAGTATCTGTCATAGATTGGACTACAATTGGTGCATCATCTCCTATTTTTACATTTCCAACATAAACAGCCCTTGTTTTTCTTCGTTGTATCATTTTTACTCCACTGGAATTTTTAAAATTTGCCCTACCTGTATTTCATAATTTTTTAAACCATTAAATTCCATAATTTTTTCTATAGTAATATCAAATTTTTTAGAAATACTATATAAAGTATCTCCAGTTTTTACTCTATAAAATTTATACTTGAAGTTAACTTTTTTTACTATTTTATTTGTCATATTTTTTTCAGATGTATTTCTTGTTAAAGAAATAGTTTTTGAACTTCTAGATGGTAAATTTATTCCAATTCCTTTAAATGCTATTTCCCTCTTTAAGTGGGCATTTAAAAATTTTAATTTTGCATAATTAATCCTATATTTTTTTGCTAAAGTTTTTAAACTAAATCTAGACTTAGCTTTTTTCCTAACTATGTAAATTGGTTTTTTATTTACATAAATTCCATATTTCCTAGGATTTTTAGCAATTATCAAAGCAGCGAAAAATTTAGGAACATACTCTCTTGTTTGATCAGGAAGTTTATGTCTTATATGCCAATACGATTTTTTAGAACTTCTTAATCTTCTTTGAATACAACCTTCACCACAATTATAACTTGCTAGCACAAGTTCCCAGTCTTTAAAAATAGAATATAAATACTTTAAATACTTAGCTGCTGCTATTGTCGATTTGTAAGGGTCTTTTCTTTCATCTATATATCTATTTATTGTTAAACCAAACCTTCTTGCTGTTTGAGGTAAAAACTGCCATAACCCTACAGCTCCAGAAGAGCTTCTTGCATAAGGGTTGAAACCACTTTCTATAATAGGCAAATATGCTAAATCTTCAGGTAATCCATACTGTTTAAATATTTTTTTTATCGTTGGTAGGTATAGGTTTGCCCTTTCTAAGGCATTTTTTATAAACTTACTATCTTTTCTGGTGTAATATCTAATATAACTTTTAACTTTACTATTATATGGAATTTTTAGTTTATATTTACCTGACTTATAATACTTCGGTTCTTCGTAAGTGTAATAAGTGTATTTCTTTTTAGGTGAACACGAAAGATTAATAAAAGAGAGGAAAAAGAGAAAAACTGTAAATAAAGCTATACTTTTATATTTTCCTCTCACATTAACTTTAATCCTTTACTAGAAATGCTTCAAACACAGAAGTTTTTTTGTGTTCTTTTACAGTATTATCTTCTTCGTTTATGTAAACAAGATCTATCTTTAAATCTTTTAATTTATCTTCATCTACATTTACATAAGAAGCAATAATAATTACATCACCTCTATGCCCTAGTCTTGCAGCAGCACCATTTAAAATACATTGTCCACTATATCTTTCTCCAGGGATTACATAAGTAGAAAATCTTTGACCGTTGTTTACATTGTAAACTTCAATTTTTTCAAATGGAACTAAATTTGCTCTTTCCATTAAATCTTCATCTAAAGTTAAACTACCTTCGTAGTTTAAATCTGCTCCAGTAATTTTTATTCTGTGGATTTTAGATTT
This sequence comes from Hydrogenothermaceae bacterium, assembly GCA_015490675.1. GTDB lineage: Bacteria > Aquificota > Aquificia > Aquificales > Hydrogenothermaceae > Hydrogenothermus. The sequence continues at coordinate 1,183 of WFXI01000295.1, read as the reverse complement.
TAAAATAGTTCTTACCATTTACACTTCCCTCTCTACAATATATTCGGCAAGTTGTTTTAACTCTTTACAATATATATTTTGAGGAAATTCTTCAAGATTTTGTATGGCTTTTCTCACATACTCTTTTGCTTTTTCGAAAGCTTTTTTATGTCCTTGCTTTTCTAAGACTATTTCTCTCACCTTTAGAATATTTTCTTCTTCAGGGTTTATAGTTTTTATTACATTTTTTATAAAATCTTTTTCTTCTTGAGAAAGCTCATCTCTAATACTTATCAATGGGTAAGTTACCTTTCCCTCTTTTATATCATTACATACAGGTTTTCCAAGTTTTTCTTCAGAAGATATGTAATCTAGGATATCATCAACTATTTGAAAAGCTCTTCCAATTTTTATTCCATAGTCATAAGCAAGATTTGCTAAATCTTCATTAGCATTCGCATAATTTGCACCAACATAACAGCAAGCACCAAATAAAACAGCAGTTTTGCCATCTATTATTTGAAAGTATTCCTCTTCTTTTAAATCAAATTCTGCAATTTTTTTTAATTCTAAAAGTTGTCCCTCTGCCATCTTCTTTACTGCATCTGAAACAACCCGTATCATATCTATATTTCCATAAGTAGAGAAAATATTTAAAGCTGTCGCATACATATAATCTCCAGTTAAAACAGTTGCTTCGTTTCCAAAGACATTATTAGCAGAAGGTTTTCCTCTTCTTGTATCTGCTCCATCAACTACATCATCGTGTAGCAAAGATGCAGTGTGAAGGTATTCTAGGGCTATAGCAAGAGGAATAAGATTTTCAATATTTTTTTCTTCTAAAACTTTTGCAAAACCTATTGTAAGAAGTGGTCTAACTCTTTTACCACCAGAAGATAATATATAATTTCCTATTTTGAGGATAAAATTTACATCAGAGTCTATAAACTTATCTAAAGAGTCTTCAATCTGGTTTAAAACTTCATTTTTTAGATTTTCCATTTAAAATTTAGCCTAGAGCTTAAAATTTAATCATATAAGTTTAACTAATATAGTATAACTTTGTCCACAAAAATGTGCCCGGCAGGATTCGAACCTGCGACCCCCGACCCCGGAAATCGGTGCTCTATCCAGACTGAGCTACGGGCACATTTATTAAACTTTTTAATGTTTTTATGTTGATTTCATCCCAGTTTCCTTCTTT
>WFXI01000294.1 GCA_015490675.1 Hydrogenothermaceae bacterium | reverse complement strand
GGTCTATTTTCCTTTATCAATGCTATGTTTACTGTAAACTCCCCTTTTTTCTTAATAAACTCTTTCGTTCCATCAAGTGGATCAACCATCCAGAAGTATTTCCACTTTTTTCTCTCCTGGTAGGATATGTTCTTCCCTTCTTCACTAATAATCGGAAATGTGGAAATCTTTCTAAGACCATTCTCTATTCTATTGTGTGCTCTCTTATCAGCTTCTGTGAGAGGGGATTTATCATCTTTGTACTCAATATGAAATGTTGTATTGTAAACATCTAATATTTCTTTACCAGCATCTTTGGAGATTTGAATGATATTTTTTAATAAATTTTCCATCTTTATCCTTCACCAAAAATATCTCTTGTATATACTTTGTGTTTGATATTGTCTAATTCGGAATTATATCTGTTTGCTATTATCAGGTCTGATTTTTCTTTGAACTGTTCAAGATTTTTTATAACCTCAAACTCCATAAATTTATCTTCTTGTATAAGAGGCTCGTATATTATCACTTCTATATCTTTTGCCCTCAGGTATTCTATTATATCAATGACAGCAGCTTCCCTGAAGTTATCTGAATCTGACTTCATTGTGAGCCTGTAAACGCCTACGACTTTTGGGTTTTTTTTCAGTATCTGCTCTGCTATAAAGTATTTTCTTGCTATGTTTGACTCAACTGTGGCTTTTATAAGATAGTGGGGGATATTTTTCTCCATGTAGTTTGCAAGAAGTTGTTTTGTGTCTTTTGGAAGACAGTATCCACCGTATCCAAATGATGGATTGTTGTAATGCATACCTATCCTTGGATCAAGGCATACCCCCCTTATTATCTCTTCTGAGTTTAGATCGTGGCTTTCTGCAAATGTGTCAAGCTCGTTGAAAAATGCCACCCTCATTGCAAGGTATGTATTTGCAAAAAGCTTTATGCTTTCTGCCTCAGTTGAGCCTGTAAACAAAACAGGAACATCTTTTTTCTTTGCCCCCTGTAGAAGCAGATCTGCAAATCTTTTTGCCCTCTGGGATTTTTCACCTACAACTATCCTTGATGGATAAAGGTTGTCGTATAAGGCTTTTCCTTCCCTTAAAAATTCAGGTGAAAAGATAATGTTATCTGTGCCGAATTTTTTCTTTATCTCGTCTGTATATCCAACAGGTATTGTTGATTTTATTACCATAGTGGCCTGTGGGTTGATCTGAAGAACCTCTTTTATTACTGATTCTATTGACTTTGTGTTGAAGTAGTTTGTGATAGGATCGTAATCTGTAGGCGTTGCTATTATGACAAACTCTGCGTTTTTGTATGCTTCTTCTGGATCTAATGTTGCCTTAAGGTTAAGGGGCTTGTTTTTCAGGTAATCCTCTATGTCCTTATCAATAATTGGTGAAATTTTTTTGTTTATAAGCTCTACCTTTTTTGGATCTATGTCCTTTACTACTACCTCGTTGTGCTGGGCAAGTAAGATCGCATTTGAAAGACCTACGTATCCAGCACCTGCTACTGCTATTTTCAGTTTTTTTCCCTCCAGAAAAATTTAAGGTATTAATTTTACTTTATTTGTTAAATTCTGTTCAACACAAATCAATACTTTTATCTTAACAGTACTTCATTTTTCTAACATAATTTTTCAATTTGTTGGCAATATCAAACAGCTTAGGAGTATATTCTAAAACCTCTTTAAATTTTTCCAATAAGTTTTCCTGAATGTATTCATGTACAAGTTCATTCCTTAAATCTTTCATTTCAATAAGAATTTTGTAATCGTCAACAAACCCTCTTTTTTCAGCCCTTATTACAATGTCAAGTTTACGGCTTATGTCTTCAAGCTCTATTATGTCAAGACCTCTTAAAATTTTATTTATTAGGATATCAATTGTTCTACCAAACCTGTTTGACAAGGTTTCAAAAACTTCCAAATCTTCTTCAGATAACTCTTTATTTAAATCTATGTTTTTTGCTTTTTCATATGATTTTTTTAGCCATTTAAGGTTTTTTTCCAGAAGATCCAGATTTTCACAGAAGATCTTTATTGTTTCTTCTCTTGTCAAATCTCAACTCCGTATTTGTATGCAGTTTTTGTAAACTCTGTTTTTTCTGGATTGTCTGTTATTATTATATCTATTTTTCGCTCTCCCAATGCCAGTTGCAGATCTACAGATATTTTTCTTCTTTTTTTGTAGTCAATTTTCTTTGAGATTATCAAAAGATCTATATCTCCACCTTTTTTGTCCAGTTGTGTTCTGCTTCCAAAAAGGATAATTCTTGCTTCTGGATCATATTTTTTTATTATGTTCTTAATTGTTTTTATCTCTTCTTTTGAAAGTCTTACCTTTAATTCGGTACTCATTTCACTCCTTGTATATCTAACTTTTTCGGAAAACAAAGATCTATTTATAAGTAAGGTTTGATTTTACCCTTTATACCATCATAAACTTTTATTAGCTCTTCTGAAGCTCTAATAGCCTCCTTAAGTTCTTTTATTAAAATTTCCTGTTCCCATGGATAAGTATGTATTAACAGGTTTCTTATTTTTCTTAATTCTTTCCATTTATTTGCTGAAGGTAAAATTTCTAACTGCTCAAGCCTGTTTATTATATCTATAAACGGTTTGTTTCTTGATTCTTCTCCAAGAATTTCCAGAATTAAAGGAAATAATTTTTCTCCCATTGTGTCCTGCATTTTTGAAAACCTGAATAAAAAAGCATCTATTGTTTCTACTTTTTCTGGATCATTCAGGATTTCTGTATTTAACTCATGCCAGCTTTTTATCTTATCTACAACATACCTTAATCTTTCTTCATGCTTATCTATCTCTTGTAAAACAAGTTTTATATCTTTCATAATATCCTTATTCCTGTCTTTTTTGCCTCTATGCAATAAAATTCCTTGCAGTTATAGGGAGCAACTATCAGATCTATTTTTTGTTCTCCTATCCTTTCTTCAAGTTTAATTAAAAATTTTATCTTTTTCTTGAAAAGATCTGTTTCTTTATAATCAGGAATTTCAATATAAAGGTCAATATCTCCACCTTTTAGCTCAGGGTTTACTCTGCTTCCGAATATCCATAGCCTTGAGTTTTTGCCAAAGATTTCTTTTGCTGTGTCTTTTATAGCTTTTATCTCTTCTTCTGTCAGGCGTATATTTTTTTGTTTTAAATCTTCCAACTTTTAAGCCTCTGTTTTATAATTTCAACTTCTCTAAAAGGTTTTTAAAATAATCAAGTTCTTTATAGATTTTATTTAATGTTTCTGCAATTTTTGATTTTTCATCTTCATACTCATGGACAAGTATATTTCTTAATTCTCTGAGTTTGAGCCATTTTTCTTTATTTATGCCTATTTCAAACTTTTCAGCTTTGTTCAAAACATCAATCATTGTTAAGTTTTCTACGTTTTCCCCTTTCAGATAAAGATAATTTCTGATTAGTTTTGATAAAGAGTCCTGAAGTTTTGAGTATCTATAGACTATCTGGTCTAATATAGCAGTTAAGTATTCGTCATTTAGTATTTTCTCTACTTTTTCCCTGTCAAGAGGTGTTAGATTTTTTGATTTTAAAATTTCAAAGGCTTTTTTTAATCTATCTATATGTTTTTGGGTTTCTTCATAAGATTTTCTGTATTTCAGTTCTGAATTCAAATCAGCCTTACCCCTGTTTTCTTTGCCTCAATACATATATCTTCCTGACAGTTGTAAGGTTTTAACACCAGATCTATTTTCTGATCTCCAATTTTTTGTTTTAGTTTTACCAAATAATCAATTTTTTTATCTAACCAGTCTTTTGTATCAGGGATTTCAATGTAGATATCAATATCTCCGCCTTTTAGCTTTGGGTTAACTCGCGAGCCAAAAAGCCAGACCTTTGCTTTATTTCCAAAAATTTCCTTAGCTGTATCTTTTATGGCTTTCAGTTCATATTCTGTAAGACGAATAGTTTTTAATTCTTTTGTTTTCATTACTCTTTTATCCCTTCTGCTTTTAGAAGTTCATCAAGGTTTAGTTTGATATCATCTATTATGTCTATAGTATCATTCCAGTCTGTTATAAACCATCTTTTACCTTTTTCTGCTACCATTACCTTTTTGTCAAAGGTTGTGTACCAGATGACCTTTTTAACTCCGGCATTTAATAAATCCTGTGTTTTCTCCCGTGAATAGTTCATGAAGTCTCCATATTTCCTTAAATCTGCCTTTGAGTCAACTTCAATTACAACCTCTGGAGGAGTTTTTGCATATTTATCATTAATCCCTTCTTTAAGGAGTTTGTTTTTGTTAAATATAGCGATGTCAAGATTTCTCCATGTTCTTGGTGCCCATTGAAAGCCTGCTTCGTTGGTTAGAATCAGATATTTATTCCTGTCAAGTTTTGAAGATAAGTATCTTATTATCAAAGCTATTATAAATGCCTGTAATTTACTGCTCCCCATAACTTCCTCCAGAGTTTTCTCCCCGCTTAAAACCTTGTCATAATCTCTGTAATATATTGGACTACCGTATCTCATTTCATATATAAGTTCCCTGGGAACTCTTTTTCTTCCTTTTTTGGTTTTTTCTTTCACTTCTAAACTCATTTTTTCCACCAGTTTATTGAGATTTATAAGAATAATATTATAGCTTTCGGATTAGAAAACAAACTTGCAAAATTCCTGAAATTTACGTATTATAATCCCTAAATTTTAGGGAGTATAGTCATGAAATTTAAAAGATTATTAAAACCAATATTAAAAGAAGCTATCCAGGAGTTCCCTGCTATATTTATCGCAGGGGCAAGACAAGTAGGTAAATCTACGCTTTCCATGGAATTAGCCAATAATTATGTAACCTTTGATGACATTAATGCTTATTTATCAGCAAAAAATGATCCTAATGGATTCATAAATAGTTTAGAACTTCCTGTTATTTTAGATGAAGTTCAAAAAGTTCCCGAAATATTTAATGTTATAAAACAAAAAATAGACAAAAATAGGAAACCTAATCAGTTTATACTGACAGGTTCTATAAACTTACTTAAATTTTCTACTGTAAAGGAAAGCCTTGCAGGGAGGTTGGCTATTTTTGAGTTATATCCTCTAAGTATCTATGAAATTCAAAATAAAAAAGAAAATCTAATAGAAAAATTATTTACAGGTAAGTTTTTAGAGCAAAAAAACACATTAGATTTAGATATCTGGGAGTTTATATTAAAAGGGGGATTTCCTGAGATTCACAAAATAAAAACTGAAAAGATGAGATATATATGGTTCAGTTCTTATGTAAGCACATATATAGAAAAAGATGTTATTGAAATTGGAGAGATAAGAAATATTGACAAATTTTTGAATTTACTTCATGTTTTGGCTTCGTATTCTGGAAATATACTAAACAAATCTAAAATATCCCAGATAACAGGGATTGATGGTAAAACTCTGGACAATTATTTAAATCTACTGCAGCTTATTTACCAGATAACGATTTTAAAACCTTTTAGTCAAAATATAGGAAAAAGATTTGTAAAGAGCCCCAAAATATACTTTAATGATACGGGTTTACTATGTTATCTTTTGGGGATTACCTCAAAAGAAGAGTTGTTATCCAGCTCCTATGCAGGTTCTATTTTTGAAACCTTTGTATTTAATGAATTTCTTAAACATGCTAAATACAGCTGGTTTCCTGCTGAAATTTATTTTTACAGAACTTTAGATAAAAAAGAGATTGATTTTTTGATTAAATACAAAAATGAGTTTATAGCAGTAGAAGTCAAAGCTAAAGAAACTATATCAGATAAAGATTTTAAAAATATAAGAGAAATAAAAAATTTAATTAAATATGGTGTTGTTTTTTATAATGGAGATAAAGTTTTACCTTTTGGTAAGAATTTATACGCAGTTCCTATAAGGTCTATACTTTAAATCTATCCATTTCTCTGAATATCTATTTTGTAATATCAGGTCTGAAATTGTTTTGGATTCATTTATTATCAAGTTCTTTAGGGGTAACCTTACTTTTGATATAGTTAGCCATTATAATCTCCAGTATAAGAATCCTTCTCTGATTGCTTTTTCTTTGTTATATAAACCTTTGATATCTATCAAAACAGGTTTTCCATCTTTTTTCATCAGCTCTTTGTATTTCTGAAAGTCTAATTCTTCAATAAATGGTCTGTGTTTTACAGCTACTATGATCGCATCATAGGGAGATTTTTCTTCTATGTTTCCTAACAAATCAATTCCGTATTCCTCTTTCGCTTCTTCAGGATATGCAAATGGATCATAAACAAAAACATCTATTCCGTATTCTTTTAGCTCTCTATAAACATCTATAACTTTAGTGTTTCTTATGTCTGCTATGTTTTCTTTGAAGGTTAGACCTAATATCAAAACCTTGCTTCCCTTTACAGCCTTCCCTGCTTTTATCAGTTTTTTGACAGTGTTTTCTGCTACAAACTTACCCATGTAGTCATTTATTCTTCTTCCTGCAAGAATAACCTCAGGATGGTGTCCTATAGCCTGGGCTTTAAAGGTCAGATAATAAGGATCAACACTAATGCAATGCCCACCCACAAGCCCAGGTTCAAATCTCAAGAAATTCCATTTTGTTGAGGCTGCCTCTAAAACAGCTTTTGTGTCTATCCCCATTTTGTTAAATATTACAGACAGCTCATTCATAAGGGCTATATTCAGATCTCTCTGTGTGTTCTCTATTACTTTTGCAGCTTCTGCTGTTTTTATGTCAGGAGCTTTATGAATACCAGCCGTTATAACGCTTCCGTAAAGCTGTGATAGAAACTCTGTTATCTCAGGAGTGTCTCCTGCAACAACCTTTATGATTTTGTCTATTGTATGTTTTTTGTCCCCCGGATTTACCCTTTCTGGTGAGTAACCAACATTAAAGTCCTTTTTCCATTTTAGACC
>WFXI01000293.1 GCA_015490675.1 Hydrogenothermaceae bacterium | reverse complement strand
GTGGATACAGTCTCTAAACTGGAAACCTACTTTTCAAAAGTAATATGTTTAGAAAAAGGTAGTTCCCCATTTTTCGCCGTAGGGGCTTTCTATGAAGACTTTCACCAAGTAGAGGACGAAGAATTTTTTAAGATTGTTGAAAATGCAAAAAGGGAAGGTCTTATAGCTAATTAGCCAACTTTACTTAAATTTGAAACTAACTGATAAATAGGGCCAATTAAACCTAATACTAAAATTAACAAAAATAACCCAAGTATTCCTATCAAAATAGGCTCAATCATTTTTGCTATATTCTGCGAAATATAGTCTACTTTATTATAGTAATATTCTGCTATATATTTAAGCTGGCTTTCTAGCTGTCCTGTTTGCTCACCTACATTTATCATCCTTATTATTAAAGATGGAAATAAATTATGTTCCCTAAGAGACTCTGAAAAAGATTTTCCAAGACCTACATTTTCCCTTGAATCATGAATGGCTCTTTTAAAAACTTCATTATTAATTGCATCTTCCATTATTTCCAATGCTTGATACAAAGGAAGTCCTGCAGATATCATAAGCTTTATATACTCAGCGAAAAATGCAAAATTAAAGTTTTTTATAATCATTCCAAAAACTGGTATTTTTAATAAAAGCTTATCTGTATGATACTTAAAGTTTTTTGATTTGCTTCTGAAAATCTTTAATAAAACTAAAGAAACAACTATAAAAGCAAATATCATAAGTATATATTTTTGAGTAAACTCTGAAAGTTTAATAATAAAAACTGTCATCATAGGAAGTTCCATCTGAAACTGTTCAAATACTTTAATCATTTTAGGTAAAACATATACAAGCCAAAAGACCATAGCCCCAACTATTGCAGTAAATGCGAAAGCTGGATAAATCATCGCCTGTTTCGTTTTTGCTTTTAAATCTTCTATTTTCTTGAGATGCTCTGCTGCATCTTGTAAAGCCTTATCTAAATTTCCTGTTTCTTCTCCAATTTTAAAAAGAGAAATAACTACATCTGAAAAATGATTTCTATATTTTTCTACAGCTTTAGAAAGTGTGTAACCAACCTGTATTTTGAAAGCTATATCCAGTAGCATATCCTTTAATGCAGAGTTTTCTGCATCTTTAGCTAAGTCCATAATACCTGTGTTAAGGGGAAGACCAGATTTAACAATAAGGTGAAGATTTTCTAAAACTTCTATAATATCTTGTTTTTTTACAGATTTTGTTTGTAAAGATAAAAATTTTAAAAAGTCAGGAAGTTTTTTTATTTTTATTGGAACTAAACCAGCAAATTCCAAAAATGTAAATATTTCTGTTTCTTTCTCTACCTTAAAAACCTTTCTAAGTTTATTTCCTTCTGTATCTATAGCTTCAACGAAAAAGACAGCCATTATCCAGTTACTCTCTTAACTTCTTCAGGAGTTGTTATCCCTTTTAAGACCTTTATCAATCCATCTTCTTTTAAAGTTCTCATTCCTTTTTCTCTAGCTTTTTGTTTTATAGCTAAAGGTGTATGTCCCTGAACTATCATATCAGCAATTTCTTCATCGATAAGAAGTAGTTCTATAATGACTGTTCTTCCTAAATATCCAGTATTTCTACAATGTTCACAACCTTTACCATACCAAATAGAAATCTCATCATTAATATCTTCTAAATTTGTATATTTTTTTATTATTTTTTCTTGAAAACCATATTTTTTTAATTCTATAGCAGATATATTCTTTTCTTCTTTACAAAATGTACATATTTTCCTAACAAGTCTTTGTGCAGTAATGGCAGTTACTCCTGAGGCAACCATATAGTCTTTAATTCCCATATCTATGAGCCTTGGAATAGCACTAACAGAGTCGTTTGTATGTAGTGTAGATAAAACAAGGTGTCCTGTAATAGATGCTCTCATTGCCATTTCAGCAGTTTCTTCATCTCTAATTTCACCAATCAAAATCACATCAGGGTCTTGTCTTAAAAAGTGTCTTATTGCCCTTGCAAATGTATAACCTGCCTTTTCATTTACCTGTGTTTGCTTAATAAAAGGGAATCTATATTCTACAGGGTCTTCTACTGTTAGAATGTTTCTTTCTAAAGCATTGATTTTTCTAAGTGCAGCGTAAAGAGTTGTTGTTTTACCTGAACCTGTTGGCCCTGTTACTAGGACAATACCTTGAGGTTTTGTAAATTGCTCTTCTAAAGATAATAATACATCTTCTTCAAATCCTAAACTTTTTAAATTAAATAATGAGAGATTTTTAGATAAAACTCTTAAAACAACATTTTCTCCGTATGCTGTTGGAATTGTAGAAACTCTTAAATCATATTCTTCTTCAAAAAATGTATGGGTAAATGCTCCGTCTTGAGGAAGTCTTTGTTCTGCAATATCTAAATTAGCTAGAACTTTTATCCTAGAAACTACAGCTGTATGTATTTCTTTAGGTATTGCATAATAATGCCTCATAATACCATCAATTCTAAAGAATATATGAGAAGCAATATTTTCAGGAGATATATGTATATCTGTAGCCCTGTCTATTATTGCATGGTCTAAAATTAAATTTACAAGTCTTGGAACTTCTGCTGTTATTTCTTCTATATTTTTACTTAAAATTTCTTTTATTTTTTCTTCTATTGG
>WFXI01000292.1 GCA_015490675.1 Hydrogenothermaceae bacterium | reverse complement strand
GGGACCACAACTCTTAAATCGTGGTGTATCTGGTAAGTTAAATTCCTTTTGTTGTAGCTCTTAATACGAGTGCTAACTATCATTTCTTTCATCTCTTTAACCTCTAACAAAATTAAAAGGGGGTTTCCAAAGGGGGAGTATCCCCCTTTGGTCTACTCGTGGTTTTAAAATCACGAGTAGGTTAAGGTATTAAGGTAAGTATTTATCTTTAAGCTACATTTAGACGAAAAGACAGTCAAGTCTATTTATCAATGTTTACATTGTATACGTCTTTTTTAAAGAGTTAAAATGAAAGATAAAGCAGCCCCAAGAACAGTTAAATACTGTTAAATCAGAGATTAACAAACACAAATGCAAGTGAAAATAGTAGAAAACTGATACATCAAAAATGTAATGTTGATTTACTGACATTGCTTACTTTGTTAACACTACAAGCAGCTACAGTAGTATTGTTAATCAAGATGTAATTTACACCAAATAGCAGAGTAGCAGGTACTACTAATACACCGTTCATGCTTTTAGCTTTGAATTTCAATATTTAGACAGAAAAACAAGAACGGGATTATATTTATTCGTATATCCGAATTTTCGTCGCAAAATTTTGCACTCAAGCTTTCGGGAAACCGTTTACTAAGTCTGCTCATTCTGAGGTTTGCTTTCTGTTATGTCTCCTCATAGTTTTTTTCCTTCAATCTCTTGTTTTTTCAATTTTGCATAAGAGTTGCTGAAGATCTTTTTAAAAATAATTTCAAAATTTTTCTTTTTAAAAAAAACAGCTTTCTCTTTTTTAAAGCTTTTTTATTTATTTTTAAATAAATTTTTTTCTTGTTTTTAGGAGTCGGCTAAAGCTGTCGTATTGCCAAGTTGACCATGCAAACAACTACAAATTTGGGGTCAAACAACTACATTTTTGGGGTCATCTAACTACAAATTTGGGGTCAAACAACTACATTTTTGGGGTCATCTAACTACAAATTTGGGGTCAAACAACTACATTTTTGGGGTCATCTAACTACAAAACTACAAACCTTGTATAGTAATGTAGTTGTGTTATGATATAATTTACAATTAATTTACAATTAATAATTAGCAGAGGGGGATTGTGGCTAAATGGATAAAAAAGAGCTTGTGAAGGTGGATAAAGTAAATAAGAATGCAATAGCAACAATGCATAATAAATTTATAGAAGCTCGCTATAAGCTAACCTTAGAAGAGCAGAGAATTTTTTTGTCTTTAGTATCCCTTATTCAACCCGAAGATGAAGATTTTAAGGATTACAAGATATCCGTTAAGGCAATCGCAGAGCTAATAGGAACTAAGCATAAAAATATGTATAGAGTATTAAATGAAGCTACAGATAGATTAATGAAAAGAATTATAAAGATCGAAACTATAGATGAAAATGATAAAAAGATGTTTGAAAAATTTGCTTTTATCTCTTATGCAAAGTATAAAGAAGGTGAAGGCTATCTCATAGTCAGCATAGACAAGCATTTAAAACCTTATCTGTTGCAATTAAAAGAGCAGTTTTCAAAAGTGCCTCTTAAATACTTGTTTAGATTGCGTTCAACTTATGCAGTAAGACTTTATGAACTTTTAAAGCAGTATGAAAACACAGGATATAGGGTGGATTATTTACCAGATCTACGGGAAATGCTTGGAGTTGAACCTGAAGAATATCCAAGATTTGATAATTTCGACAGAAGAGTTTTGAAACAAGCGATAGAAGAAATCAACGAAAAAACAGATTTGGAAGTATCTTATAAAAAGAAAAAAACAGGTCGCAGAATAACACATATAGAATTTGAGATAAGGTCAAAACAAGGATATACCCTTCAAGAGGACAAAGACCGCTTGGAAGGTATTGATATACAACCATTGGAATCGGGATCTGATTTATGGAACGGAACGTTAAAAATTCTTGAAAATGTATTTGGTGCAGACTCTGAAGATATAGATGAACTAAGAGAATGGACCATAGCAAAATATAAAACTGATACTGTGCCTAAGCAGATGGTAATTGATACTATAATAGCTCCGAATTTAAAGGAAGAAAGGAGAGAACTTTTAAAAATTTTATTGCATTACTGGAGTGCTATAAAGGAAATAGTAAAGACCGAAACTAACGGGAGTTATGAACCGAAAGTGAATAAAAGTTGGGTAGATTTGGAAAGATAAGAGAGTGTTTTTTTATTTGTGTAAATTTACGGTATAAAGCGGTTTATAGAGGTTTTACATACTTCTATTTACACTCTCAGAAGATAAGTATTTCTTTTTAAGTTATCTTTATGAAGTTCCCTTTGTCTCTGGTGAATACCAAAAGTTTTGTAATAAATCCAGTAGATTGACCGGTCGCGGGCTTCAATTGCCCTGGCTTTCAATCATCTTGCCGGAAATGAAGTCTATTACCAAAAACATTTATTGATACAACCACAACCTCAGCTATCCACGGGGTTCCATTCCCCGGGTGTAGCTTAAGGCTGTGGCTAACATTTACATAATAAGTTTAATTTTGCTATCTACCTGTTACCCTGCACCAGGTAGACTGTCTGCCAACGGCCAAATGGAGGCAGGGACTCCTTTTCCGGGTAGGACCTACGGCATAGGATTAAAAGGGCAGGTGCTGTACAAGAATGCTGCAGCATTCAGGAGCGCGGGGATATCCCCTCAGACACCTGCCTTATTATTAATATAAGGATAAAAAGGAAGAACTTCCATAAATTGCCTTTTTCTTAACTTCTTGGTTATACTCTGAATATCCGAAATAGGTTTTAAAATGGTTAATCTCAAACTGGACAAAGAGGCTTTAAAACACGGCATGATATATTTATATGCCGACGACAATATCGAAATAGATGAAGATCTATCTAACGAATTACTTTTGAAAACTCCCTTTTATGATTTGGCAGTTTCTAAATATGGAGAGCTTATAGAACTGGAATGTGACTCTGAAGATTGGAAAAGAGTAAATCCTTCTTTATTCAAAGGTTTCTATTATTTTGAAAACAGGCAAAATATCACTTTTTCAGAGATCCATAAAATTTTAAGTATCTTATTAAAAGGGTATTCTCTCTAAGCATTGAAAAAAGCGAAAAACTTTAAAGCTATCCATAGCTACCCGATTAGATAGCTAAAAGCTATCTGATAGCTATCCAAAAAATTCAATAAAAATCCTTAGATAGCCGAAAGGTAGCAAAAGGCTATCTGAGGAGGTAGCTATGGCTAAAGTGCAGGTAAATCTTAAACTATCCAAGGATGCATCGGAGTTATTAAATAATATTTCCAGTGAGACCGGGAAAACGAAAGCTGCCATAATAGAGGAATCTTTAAGTCTTTATTATAAAAACATAAATAAGGACTTAGAATTTGCCAATAAGTCCCTGGAAATATTAGAGGAACAAAACAAGCAACTTCAGATAGCACTATCTACCCTTAATAAGATAACGGAAGAAAAGGAAAGATTGATAGAAGAAAAGGAAAAAAGGATACAGGATCTACTTAAAACTATAGATTTGTTAGAAGCGAAGTATAAGAAGTTCGATGATAATAATAAAAGCTGGTGGCAGTTTTGGAAGAAATAACATTCCT
>WFXI01000291.1 GCA_015490675.1 Hydrogenothermaceae bacterium | reverse complement strand
TGTTATATGCAATAATTGCTCCTGTAGTGGTAAATGCGGAAAGACCAATAGCATCAGGAATTAAAATTATGTATTTATTCTTTATATCAAGTCCAAAGATTTTGTAAATAATTAAAGCAAGCCAAACACCAAGTATTGCAAAGGACATATCAGAAATAGATTTAAGAGCATTTGGAATGTGGTTAACAAGTAAATCCCTAGTTATTCCACCACCTAAAGCAGTCATTGTGCCTAGAACTGTAATACCAAGCAAATCTAATTTAGCTTCAATAGCTTTCAAAGACCCTGTTATAGCAAAAGCAACAAGCCCTATAATATTCATAAGTTCAAAGATACTTATATCCATTTTCTTGTATGTTCTATAGTCCAGTTTAGTATTTCTTCGTAAGACATTTTACCAGAGGCTATATTTATTATGAATTGATATTTTTCTTCTTCAGTCGCGTTTATTATGTATCCATTTTCTTCTAAAAACAATCTGTATAAGACATAGCCAATTCTTTTGTTGCCATCGATAAATGGATGGTTTTTTATAATTAATTCTAATAACTTTGACGCTTTTTCTAGTGTGGTTTTGTATAAATCTTTTCCCTCAAAAGTTTGAAATGGTTGCTCTAAAGAGCTTTTAAGGATATTTTCATCACTAATTCCATAACTTCCACCAGTAGATTTAATAATTTCTTTATGCAGTTTATCAACAAAACTTAGAGAAAACATATCAAGCTAACTTTTTTAACAAGCTTTTTTCTTCTTTGATTATTTTCTTTGCTTTTTTTAAAAGCTCATCTTCTAAAGATTTGGAAATTAATTCTTCTACTAAACTTTCTATAGACGTTTTCTTTTCTTTGCTTAATGCTTCTAACTTTTTGTAAACTTCTTCATTTAATTTCAAACTTATTACTTTCATCTCTTTTACCTTTAACACATCTTTAATTCTTCACCTAGTTCAACAGTAAACTCTTTTAAATTTAATTTAATTTTAAATCCTTTAAACTCAACACCTTTATCTAAAGCTTCATAAAAAGCACTGGCAAATTCTTCGTCTAATTTTTCATTAGGCTTAAAACATTTGCAGTCTCTAACTGCCATAAATAAAACAATAGCTTTATAACCTTGTTTAATAGCTTCTGCTAATTCTCTCATATGCTTTGCACCTCGTTTTGTTGGTGCATCTGGAAATAAACAACAATCATTTATTTTTAAGTTTGTTCCTTTTAATTCAACAAAAATCTCATTATCAATTAAAAAATCTATTCTGCTTTTCCCAAATGGCACTTCCATTTTTATTGAGCCTGGCTTAAATCCCAAAACTCCTTCCTGTATTGCTTTTTTGGCAATTTTAGAATGTAAAGAAGTATTTAGTAATACCCACTCATTTTCTACATTTATTGCAATCAACTTATAATCTGTTTTTAACTCTGGTTTATTTTTTATAACTAAAATTTCTCTATTTGGAATAAAAATTTCTTTTAGCCTTCCAGGGTCAGCAACATGGCAGGTATAAGTTTTCCCTTCTTTTTCTATTATTGCTTTAAATCTGTTTGGTCTTTCTAGAAATTTTGCCTTTTCTAAGTTCCCAAGAGTATTTAAGTCAAATAAAACTTTATTTTTCAAATTTTTCCCTTTGCTCTTTTAAAAGTTTTAGGAAATCTTCCATTGATAAGGGTGGACTAAATAAATATCCTTGATAATAATCGCATCCAAGTTCTTTTAAAATTTTAAGTTGCTTTTCTGTTTCAACCCCTTCTGCTACAGTTTTTAGATTAAAAATTCGTGATATGTTTATAATAGATTTAACCAGCTTATATACTTTCTCATTTTTGTCTATGTTGTGAATAAAATCCATATCTATTTTCAAGTAGTCAAAGTCTAAATTTATTAAATAATTCAAAGATGAATATCCTTTACCAAAGTCATCAAGGGATATTGAAAATCCAAGTTTTCTTAATTGGTCTATTTTTTCTTTACTTTCGTATACTTCTATTCCCTTTCTTTCTGTAAGTTCAAGAGAAATTCTATTAATAACCTTTGAAAAATCAAAATCTGTTCCTACTTTGCAAAGGGGGATAATTTCTCCTTTAAAGAATTTAATTATTTCATCAATATTTGCAGGTGTTATGTTTACAGATATCTTAATTCCAAATTCATCTACTTTTTCTAAAAACTCTTTTGCCTTTAATAGCATACAAATATCTATCTGTTTAACTAAACCTGTTTCTTCTGCAACTGGTATAAAATCAGCAGGAGAAACAAATTCACCATTTTCTTTTTTCCATCTGACTAATGTTTCTGCTCCAACAATTTTATTTGTTCTTACATCTAAAATTGGTTGGAAATATGGAACTAATTCTCCTTCTAATATTGCTTTTTCAAGCTCTTCTTCTATGGCAATAGAGCTCTTCAGTTGCTCATACATTTCCTTAGAGAAAAACTCAACTATGTTTTTACCTTTATTTTTAGATATTTCCATAGTTCTTTCTAACTTTAGAATAAGCTGAGATATGTCTTTTTCATCGTCAGGAAATCTTATAACTGCGATATTGTAATCTAACGATATTTCTAAATTATCTAATTTTATATTCTTTAAAACATATACAATCTTTTTTATTATAGAAGATATATCTTCTTCGTTTTTCAGCACTAAAGCAAATTCATCAAAACCTGTTCTAAATACATCAGCATTAATAATTTCTTTGTCCAGAGTTTTTGCTATGTATCTTAAGACTTTATCGCCAACTTCAAGTCCATATTTTTCATTAATAAATTTAAAATGATAGATATCTAAAAGGATTACAGTAAATTTATTTTCTCTATCTTTTAGCGACTTAATATACTCTATAAAGAAATTTCTATTTCCTACCCCTGTAATATCATCATAATATTGGTTAACTATTAGCTGTCTTTCTTGTTTTAAATGGTTAAATGCAAAATGAATATCTTCCTGTAATTCCTTAAATACTTCTAAATCATCTCTGTTTAAAAGATTTTTATCTTCAAAATAAAAACACGCTAAATAATGCTGGTCTTCGTAATTTATAGGCATAAAAATACACGAGTTTATCCTTTTTGATGAAAGATACTCTTTCCATTCATTATTAAATTTAGAGCGTTTTACATTTTTTATGTAAACTAAATTTTTGCCGCCAATAAATTCTTTTTCTGGTGTGTTATCTAAAGATAATATCTTGTTTATATCTATATTAAAGCTATATAAGTTGTTTATAGAATTATCAAATTTAACAAGTAAAGCAAAAGCATAAATAAGAGGTATTTCTTTAACGGAAAGATAAATATTTTCTAGTAACTCTTCTTCACTATTTGATGATAAAAGAGATTTATTTATACTAAATAGTAAATCTTTTAAGGTTTCTAATTTGACTATATCAGTTATATCTTCAAAGATAGACAATCCATATATTTGCTTTTTATATCTTATTGCTGTTGCTCTGAAATTAATCCATCTTATTCTTCCATCTTTTGTAATTATTCTTACATGGTCATCTATAATTTCTTTACTTCCTGACTGTATTTTGTCTCTTATTTTTTCAATTCTTGTCCTTTCTTCAGGATGAATAATATCAAGAATAGAATAAATATGCCTAAACTCATTTTCTTTATATCCTAAAATCTCAAGAGCTGCTTTGTTAAAGAAAATTGGTTTTCCATTTTGAGTCATTAATATTCCTATTGGTGCAAGCTGTGAGATATTCTGAAAGAGGTTCTTCTCTTCGTAAACATTAGTTATATCTGAAATGTATCCCCAGAAGGCTTTAATTTTACTATCTTCTTTTATTGGTGATAGTTTTAAATCTATTAAAACTTCTTCTCCATCGCTTCTAATTAGGGATAATTCGTTAAATTCCCATATTAATTTATTCTTATCACTTTTTAAATTGGTAAAGTATTTTAAAAATTTATCTTTATCTACGATAAAGTCTAAAAAGTTTCTACCTTTTAATTCTTTTCTTGGAAGTTTTAATATGTTAGATATAGACTCTGAGCATTCAACAAATGGTAAACCTTTCTTATTGTCAAACAAAACAATAGCTACATTTCCTACTTTGAATAAAGGACTATCAATACATTCTTTTACTAAACAGTTAGCCCTACTATCTCCATCACTCATATCTAATTACACCTTCCTGTAAACAAAAGCTTCACCAATTTTTTCCCTTTTAAACAACTTAAAATCATCTGGCACTTTTTCTGCGTGCCCTAAAAATAAATACCCATTTGTCTTTAATATATTATAAAAGTTATTTATTGCTTCTTTTCTATTGTGTTCATCAAAATATATGAGCATATTTCTAGAAAATATTACATCAAACTTACCTAATCTTTTCATTTCGTATTTATCAAGAACATTAACAACCTTAAAGTTAACTGCATTTCGTAGAATATCTCTTATCTGATATAAATTGCCTTTCTTTATGAAATATTTATCTATAATTTCTTTCGGAAGTTTATGAACACTTCTTTCTGAGTATAGTCCAACTTTTGCTTTTTCTATTGCTTGTTTATCAATATCTATTCCAAGAAGCAAGAAATCCCGTTTTTTTATAAAGTTTCCTTCTTCCATTAAATATATAGCTATACTATATACTTCCTCTCCTGTAGAGCAGGGAGCACTTAAAATGTTTATACTTTCAGTTTTAGGTCTTATCTTATCAAGCTCTGGAATTATATAATTAACAAGTGTATCAAACTGGTATGCTTCTCTAAAAAAGTAAGTTTCATTTACAGTTATTACATCAATTACTCTTTCTAAAAGTCTTGAATTTCTTTGAAAGATTATATCTTTATAAAAACTATTAAAATCTGTATATCCAAACTCATTCATTATGGACAAAAATTTTCTTTTATAAATACTTTCTAATTTCTCATCATCTATGAAAACTCCAAATTTATTACTTAGAAAATCCCTCAACCTTTTAAGTAATGCTAAATTAATCATTTTTATTTTCCTTGTGTCCTAGCATCCACCTTAAATTAATTATGTTTATTATCTCCCCATTTTTATCTATTACTATTCCACCAATGATAGATTCTTCTGTCTCAAGCTGAGAAATTCTATCTAAAGGAATAGAGATTATATCTTTTATTTCTGAAATTAAAATTGATGTATAAACTCCATTTTCTTCTAAAACTATAACCTTTGTATCTTCGTTAGATGTATCTATTTCTTTATTCAAAATATTTTCTAAAGTAAATACAAAAAATGATTTGTCTCTAAAAGCTCCAAGACCTTTTATATATTCACTCTCAGATGGATAAGTTGTTATGTGAATATCTTCGTATTCTAAAACTTCTGCTATTTTTTCCATAGGAATTGCAAAGGTTTCTCCTAATATATCAACAATTAAAAAGTCTTTTTCATCTATCTTTATTTTCTTTTCTTCTTCAGTTTTTTCTCTTGTTAATGCATATTTTTCAAGTAATTCTTCTAAATATTTATCAGAAAAAACAGGGATGATTGTATCTTTATAAACAAAGAAGTCTTTTAGTATTGCTTTAGGATTTTCACTTTTGTTTAATTCTGTTTCTGCTACAGATAAAATATCTAATACACTGTCTGCTTTTATACCAAAATCTTTTTTATCTTTTTCTAGAATTATTAAACTTTCCTCTTTCTCATCTGTATCCAGTTTAAATAATTTTTTAAAGTTAAGTGCCTTAACAGGTGAATTTTTTACAAGAAAAACCCCTTCAACAAGCTCATCTTCTGCAGTAATTGATTTTTTTAGATTTTCTAAGTATTCAACTTTTCTTATATAATCTGTGTTTAATGCAAAGTAGTTATCATCCAGTTCAAATATTAAAAATGTTTTGTAAGATGTGTCTTTAGATGTTTTAGTTTTTTCTTCTGTTTTTATTTTTTCATATTTAAGTGCTGGAACTTTTATTTTTAATTTTAAAAATTCAGGTGTAATTTCTTCTAAAACAACCCCCTGTTTATTGTAAAAGTTAACTATATCGTCAGCACCTTTTTTCTCTATCTCTTCTATTTTTAAGATTTCATCTACTATTAGTGCATAAAGTTTTCCATAAACATTTACAACAATCGCTGTTTTACCTACAGGGTCTTCACATTTTCCTTCTGATAAACCTAGCAAATTCTCAAGGCAAATAAGCAAATATGCTTGTTTTCCAACAGAAGTAATACCTGCAACATAATCAGGCATTAATACTAGAGGCTTTATTTTTTCTATGTCAAAAATAGTTTTTATATACTCTGTTCTTATACCAAATAGATTATCTTTAATTTTAAACTCAAGTAGATTTATTTTTGGCATAACAAAATACCTCCCAAAAACTTAAATTAATGCACTTGCCATCTCAGAAAGTTTATTTACATAAACCCTCATATCTCTAGTAATTCCTAAAATAATATTTGCTGCTTCTTTTGACTGGGAGGTATTTTGATGTGAAAGTTCTGCTGCTTCTTTAATTTGTTCTGCAGCTATTTTTGATTGTTCTAAGGCTGTATACATTTCTTCTGTGGAAGTTAAGAACTTTTCTATTTTTTCTTTTACTTCTCCTATGCTTTTTTTGTTTCTTGCAAGCTCGTATTCTAGTTTTTGAAGTTTTTCATTTTCCCTTTCTTGATTAAGAATTATGTTATTTATCTCAACAAGTATAATGTCGTTTTCTTCTTGAACTGTATCTATAATTTCTATTACTTTGTCTAAATTTTCTTCAGAAGTGCTAGCTAGGTCTCTAATATCATTAGAAACTTCACTAAATCCTTCTCCAAGTTCTCCAATTCTAATGGCTTCAACTGCACCATTTATAGAAAGGGCTGCGACCTGCACAATAGCAAGCTCTATTTTCTTGATTGTGTTATTTAAAGAGTTTATTTTAGATTTAACAAAATTCAGTTCGTTTTTACTTGCTTCTGCTCCTTCTTCGCTTTTAGAGGATAACTCTCTAATATTAGCTAAAGTGTTTATAATCTCATCAAATTCTTTGCTAACTTCTTTTATGACTTTATCTATTTCTTCTACATAGTCTTTTACTTCTTTTGTATAATCCAAGCATCTATTTGCAACTTCTGCATTTTTGGTAGCATCATTTTTTGAAATTTCTGCAGCTTGCTCTATTTGCTCTAATGCTTCAACTACCTGTTCCATAGACCTTTCAAGCTCTTCTATTGAACTGGCAAGCTGTTCCGATGCAGCAGCTAATTCGTGGGCTACTAGTTTTTTGTCTCCAGTTTTTAATTTTATTGTTAAATCTCTAAGCATTTTTCCTGCTTCTTCTGCCTGAGAAAATGCTTGAACCTGTGCTGAAACTGTATTAGTTATTTCTGCAACAGCACTTGCACTTTCTTCTGCAGCTGCAGCAATTGTTTCAGCTCCTTGATGGAATATTTCTATTTCATTTACAACCTTTTTTATAGATAAAAGCATTCTTTCGATGGTATTTACTAGATTTTCCATAGATTCAACTAAAAATTTCATTTTGCTTGAAATATTTTCTGCATCTGTAGATGCTTTTTGCATATCTTGTTTTATTTCTAAAATTGCATCTTTTATATTTTTTATTTTTCCTTGTATTAGTGAAACTATATCTTTAATTTTTAAAGCATAATTGTTTGATTTTGAGGCCATAGCCCTTATTTCTGATGCCATTACAGTAAAACTTTTTCCATTTTCTCCTGCTCTTGCTGCCTCAATTGCTGCGTTTAGTGCAAGTAATGAAGTTTTTTTAGCAAGTTTTGTAATAAGATTAACTGCATCTGTAATTTTTTCTGAAGCTTCAAATAATTTTTCTCCTTTTTCTGCTATGTTAATAGCAGTTTCTGCAGTTCTTCTCATTCCAATACTTGATTCAGCTATATTTTCAGAAGCAACAGTTAAAAGTTCTTCTAACTTTTCAGAAACAAGGACTATGTCCTCTGCTTCTTTTTCAAAAAGTTTTGAATTTTGCTTTATCTCTGTTATAGCACTTAAACTTTCTTCTGTTGCTCCTGCACTTTC
Organism: Hydrogenothermaceae bacterium; assembly: GCA_015490675.1. Lineage (GTDB taxonomy): Bacteria > Aquificota > Aquificia > Aquificales > Hydrogenothermaceae > Hydrogenothermus. The sequence continues at coordinate 11,678 of WFXI01000291.1, read as the reverse complement.
TTCTGCAGCTGCAGCAATTTGCTCCATAGTTCCTTTTAATTCTTCTACAGCAGCAAGACCTTCTTGGATTTTTGCGAGGAGTGTATCGGCGATTTTTGCTAGGTCTGTTTCATCTACTGTTGTTTCTTGGACATTTGGAAGGGGAGGTTTTTCTTCTTCTGTGTGATTTTCTGGTGGTTTTTTGTCTTCATCGTTAAATTTTAGAAAGCCCATATTTATTCCCTCCTTGAAAATTTATTGTTTTAAATATTTATATTTTCAGGATTAATAATTAGCATATTAGATGGAATGATATTTGTCAAATTAGGTATGATTTTTATCACAAATTAACACTATATTGTCTTAAAATTTAACAATGTTGTATAAATTTATAATAGCCTTTATATTAAAAGCAAAGCTTTAGTGGAGGTATTCCAATTGTCAGAAGAAAATATTTATCAAGAAGAGCATTTAAAACCAAAAGTAGTTAAAGAAGGTATATTTGTTGGTAGTGAAGCACTTGAAAAAGCACCTAAAATTTATGGAGTTCCAACTGGTATTGAAGGATTGGATGACCTTTTCTTTATTGTTGAGTCTGAAAATGGGAAAATTGTTAAAAAACCTTTAGGTGGAATTCCTGCTTATGCTGTTTTTAATATAACAGGCGTAAATGATACAGGAAAATCTTTAATGGCAGAGCAATTTACTGTTAAACAGGCATCAGAGGGGCATAAAGTTGTATTTATTACAGTAGAAACTCCTGCAAACTTTTTGGCATCTTCCCTAAAACTTCGTGCAACAGCAATGGGACTGGATTTTGAAAAGTTTGAAGATAATATAATCATTATTGATGCAGCATCTCACACAACCTTAAGGGAAAATATTCCAGATTTACTTGCAACCCTTGCTTATGCAATAAAAACTTACAAAGTTAAATTCACAGTAATAGACAGTATTACAGGATTATTTGAAAACAAAGAAATGCTTGCAAGGGGAGTTGTTAGAAGAATTTATAATTTCCTAAAGAAATGGTATCAAACTGCTTTACTTATTTCTCAAAAAAGAAGTGGGCACGAGGATTTATCTGCAGAAGCAGCTGGAGGTTATGCAGTAGGACATATAGTTGATGGAACTATGGTTTTAGCCAAAGAGATTGTTGACAATCAATTCAAAGCAAAAATGTATAAGAAAGATGTTGGTGAAATTGTAAGACTTTTTAGAATAGATGGTTGCAGAATGGCAGGACACGATACAAGGGTTCATTTTATGGAGATAACAGAAACAGGTTTAGTTAGAATTTTAGAGCCTATTTCATCTAAATAATTTTTGCAAATTTTATATTTATAGTTATATTATAAAATTAAGAAAAACCTAATATGGAGGGGCAAAATGGTCGTATTTTTAGGAGAAGTAAAGTTAAACGATGCAGATTTAGAAAATTTAGTCTCTAGAGTATTTTTTAAATCTTTAGATCTATTAGGTGGTCTTCATAAACTTGCAGAATACAGAACATTAACTTGGCTTCCATCTTTAGCAAGAGCATCTTTTGTAATAGTGTTAAGAGAAGAATACTTAAAAACAGAAGAAGAAATTGCAGAAATTGTTGGACTTACTAAAAACACAGTTAGAAACATTTTAAGAGCTGACCCAAATTTAGCATTATATAAAATCCAGCATATGGATGAGCTTACAAAAGAAGAAAAGAAGGAAATGAGAGTTCATACTGCAGGTGGTATTGCAAAACTTGCATTTAAACTTGTAAAAGATGGTCAGGAAGCACAGGTATTACTAGAATTTTGTGCTACTTCAGGAGCACAGGTTGCACAGGTTTGTGATGTTCCTTGGGCTTATGCAGTGCTAAAGAGAATGAAAGGAGTAAAATATCCAATAGAAAACTCTGATGTTCTAGCAGACCTATTAAAAGGAATAGATATAAAGGGATTGCCTGCCACAGAGGTTGTTAGAGAAATTAATTATCCTGTTAAATCTCCAGCACAACTACTGCACGAAATAAAAGAATATTTACAAATGAAGGGAATTTCATAGATATAACTTTTTTTCTTTTATATATTCTTCAACTTCAGGAAGGACTAAATATTTTATGCTCCTTCCTTCTTTTATTTTTTTTCTTATTTCTGTTGAGGATATATCTATTTTTCTACTTTGAAAAATATAAAAAGAATTTTTATTTTTTGGAAAATTTGTTTCTATATAATTTTTTACCAGTTCTTTACTGTCATTACCTCTTAATAAAACTACAAAATTTGTTAAATTTATAAGCTCTTCATAATCTTTCCATTTATGGAGAAATAAAAAAGCATCTGTTCCAACAATAAAAAATAGATTCTCAAATTTTTCTTTAAAGTATCTTATTGTATCTATTGTGTAAGATTTACCACCTTTTTTTATTTCAAAATCATCAAAAGAAAAATAAGGATTATATTTAATAGCTAACTTAATCATATTAATTCTATCTTCAGGGGAAGCAAAATATCCTTCTTTAAAAGGGGAAATATAGGCAGGGACAAAAATCACCTGCCTAAAGTTAAATTCTTCTCTAACATCTTCAGCTAGTCTTAAATGCCCTATATGTATAGGGTCAAAACTTCCACCGTAAATTGCTATCATTATTTTTTATCTTTAATAATAGGCATTACTGTAAACAATACAGTTGAGCCCCTTCTAACTTTGAGCAGGATATCATCTTTTCCAGATTTTTCAGCCTTTTTAACAAATTTCCAGAACTCCTCTGCAGACCTTACAGGATGTTTATTTACACTCATTATAATATCGCCACTTCTAAGACCTGCTTCATCTGCAGGGGAGCCAAACTTAACTCCATACACAATTACTCCGTAAGGCACTTTAGGAAGTCTATATCTTTCAACAATTTGAGGAGTTATATCTTTCACAATAAGACCATATTTAACTTCTAATTCTTGAAGATTTCCTGTATCTAAATCCTCTTCCCAAGAACCAACAACTACATCTATATCTTTTTTATCTCCATCTCTAACTACTGTAATTGTAATTTTCTTTCCTGGCATTGTTCTCATTACATACTTTTGTAAATCATTAGGGTCTTCAACCTTTTTACCGTTAACAGCTATAATTATATCCCCTGCCTTTATACCTGCTTTTTCTGCAGGTGAATCTTTCATAACTTTTGTAACAATTACCCCATAATTAATATCAAAGTATTTTCCAAGTTCAGGAGTTAATGGCTGTATCACAACCCCAAGTTTACCTCTTTTTACTTTTCCATATTTTAATATTTGTTCCATTATCCATTTTGCCTGATTAATAGGAACTGCAAAACCTAATCCTTGAGCTCCTGCAATAATTGCAGTGTTTATTCCAATTACTTCTCCTTTAATATTTACAAGAGGTCCTCCAGAGTTCCCAGGGTTTATTGCTGCATCAGTTTGAATAAATCCTTCTCCAGGATGTCCTTCTATTGCTCTATCTAAAGCTGAAATAATACCCTCTGTAACTGTCCATTTTAAGCCTAATGGACTACCAATAGCTATAACTGTCATTCCAGGCTTTAATTTATCTGAATCTCCAAGCTTTAAAATGTGCTTTTCTGCATACTTTTCTATTCCATTTTTAAATGGGACAGCTATAACTGCCACATCTGCTAGTTTATCTGTTCCAACAATTTTTGCATCTAGAACAAGCTTGTTTTTGAACTGAACTTTAATGTTAGTTGCATTTTCAACTACATGGTTATTTGTAAGTAAATAAACAAGTTTTTTCTTTTTATCAATCTTTACAATAAATCCAGACCCAAGTCCTTCTTGCCTTTGTTTAAACTCTTTTTGATTTGGAAAGCCAAAAAACTCTGAGAACGGTGAGCCAGCAAAAGGATTAGGTATTTTTACTTCCCTAACTGTAAATATTGTTGCAACCCCAGGAGCAACTTCTTCTATTACTTTAATTCTTTCTTTTTCAATTTCTTCAAGGACGGAAGCAAAAGAAACTAAAAAGTAAGACAGTAATACACTAAAAATAAAAAAAGTTTTTTTCATAAAATCAACCTCCATTTATTTTTGTTTTTAATTATTTTCCTACATAGTGAAAAAATAGTGAATTCTTAAAAATTTATGTAAGTTTTTTAAATTTTACAAGAGTATTTATATATTTTCTTCTAATATTAATTTGCATATATTGTAATATACATAAAATCTGTAAAGGAGGTATGGTATGACAGTAAGTACAGACCTAAATAGACAGCTTAAAGAGTTAGTTGAAGCAAGAAAAAAAGGAGAAATCTCTTTAAAGGAATACTATAAAGGATTAACATCTTTATTAATAGAACTTGCAAACTCTCTAAATGATGAAGAAATTTCAGAAGAAAATATAAAAAAACAAATTCCTCTTCTAAAAGTGTTTATAATGGAACAAATAGAGAAAATGCATCAAAGGGAAAACGAATAGTTTGGAATATAAATGGAAAATAAAAAACAAACCTGAAGATTTTATTGTTGTTGAAAAAGCGTCCTATCCTCAGGAGGAGGGGGAGTATAATCTATATCTACTAATTAAGAGAAACTTAAACACTTTAGATATAGCTAAAAAACTAAACCTAAGCTATGCAGGTCTAAAAGATAAAAATGCCCTTACATTCCAATATGTAACTTCACTAGAAGATTATGGAAATCTAAAAATTGAAAAATTCAAAGATAATTTCTTTATATTAAAAAAGTTAAGAAGAGCAAAAAGAAAAATTAAAATTGGACAATTAGAAGGAAATTATTTTGACATAAAACTTCCTGAAAAAGTTAAAGCTATAAATGAAATTTTTATAAATTACTTTGATACCCAAAGAATTAAACCTTTTAATATAAGCAAAGGGAAGCAACTACTTTTAGCTAACAGAAAACTGTCAAAAAAGGAAAATTTTTTTATTGATGCATATCTGTCTTATCTCTGGAATAAAAGCTTAGAATTATTTTTAAAAGATAAATACAAAGGTATATTTTTAGAAGAACATAACCAAAAATTTTTCATTCCTTTAGAATTTAATGATTTACCAAAATTCTGGACTATTTTAGGTTATAAAGCTAAACTGGAAGAGAGCAAACAATATTATGAGGAAATCTTAAAAGAAGAAGGTTTTTCCTTAAAAGAATTTTTAGAAATATTAAAAAGAAGAAAAATAAAAGGAGATTATAGAAGAACATATGAAAAAGCCACAGAGATAAAACTCTATGGCAATAGAATTAGATTTTTCTTGAAAAAAGGAGCATATGCTACTATGTATTTAAAACATTTATACGCCAAAAATGAGATATTTTAAATAAAGTAAAGCAAGAGCAAATATCACAGTCACAATTGTTACAGGTGTTCCCATTTTTAAAAAGTCAACAAATTTAATTGGATAACCTTCTCTTTCTGCAAGTCCAGCAGCAACAACATTCGCAGAAGCTCCAATAATAGTTAAGTTACCACCTAAACAAGCCCCAAGAGCTAAAGCCCACCACAATGGCTCTACATTCCAGTCAACAGTTTTTCCAAAATCAAGTAAAACATTAGCCATTGCCATTGTAAACGGAATATTATCAACAATTCCAGAGATAATTGCAGAAAGGCTACCTAAAATTAATATACTAGACATTGGCTCTTGAAGTAACCCAGAGGTAAAATGTGCAACTTTTTCAAAAACTCCTGTGTGTTCCATTCCACCAATAACTATAAACAGACCCATAAAGAACATTAAAGTTGTCCATTCAACTCTTTCAAATATTTTTTCAGGGTCTTCTTTAGACCATAAGAGTAAAATGGATGCCATAAATAGTGCAATAGTTCCTGCTTCTAAATGAAGAATATGGTGCATAAAGAATAAAAATATTGTTATTCCAAAAATGATTAATCCTTTTCTCATTAAAACTACATCATATTCAGCTTTTTGCTCAGCTATAAGTTTTTCTATCTCTTTTTCATCTGTCATTTGAGGTTTTAAATCACCTCTAATTTTCATATATAAAACAAACGCAATTGTTCCAACTATATGTGTAAGGATTACAATAGGAGCTATGTTTACAATAAAGTCCATAAAAGTAAATCCACCTAAAGAACCAATAATAATATTTGGTGGGTCTCCAATTAATGTAGCAGTTCCTCCTATATTAGAAGCTAAAACTGTAGCTATAACATATGGAACTGGATTTAATTTAAGTTTTGCAGTTAGACCAATTAAAATTGGTATCATAAATAAAACAGTTGTAACATTATCTAAAAATGCAGATAGAAATCCTGTTAAAACAGTAAAAACTATCAGTATTTTTAACGGATTTCCTTTTGTAATTTGTAAAGCCTTTAAAGAAAGTATAGAGAAAAAACCACTTTCAATTAAAACAGAAACAATAACCATCATACCAAGAAGTAAGAAGATAGTGTTATGGTCAATAGATTCCCAGGCTTGCTCTGGTGTTAAAATTCCTATAAATATTGCTAGAAATCCACCAAGCAGTGCTGCTGGAACTCTATGGAAAAATTTTTCCAAGACAATCATTGCATAAGTTCCAATAAATAAGAGGATAGAAAGGGTAAATAAAAGTTCGTGTGTCACATGAATACCAAATACTTCTAATATTGAATGATGTTCCATCGCATCGCCCCTTAAAATATTCCAATAGATACTTCTATATTTTCGAGATAAGAAACTTTATTCTTAATTTTTGAGGATATAATTCCTAAATCAAATTTGTTTTCGTGAAGGTAATATGGAATTTCTCTTTTTGGCTCTCCTTTTAAAACTTTTAAAGTTACCTCTTTACCATTTAAAGCTTTTGCTAAGTTTTCTTTTATCTTATTTATTTTTGTTTCAAGCATTTCTTGAATAATCTGTTTAGCTTCTTCTACTGTATGGGTTTTTGTTAGAGCAGTTTCATAGTAGACCTGATTAAATGAAAATAAAAATTCTGGTTCTATACCAAGTGCTTTTGAAAATTCATAAGAAACTTTTAGATAATCTACATAGTTAACTTCATCTTCAAAATCTATAGCTACTCCTATTTTGCTTATTTCAGATATGTCTTCTCTTAAAAAAAGGAATCTTGCATTGTTAAATTCCTCAGCAAGTTTTACATATTCAGGCTTTTTAAAAATCATTTTAAATGGGTCTATTTTTTTTCTATGGGTTATAACAAGGTCTGAATTTAGAGAATTTAGAGCATAGGAAATAGTCTCTTCTAGATTTTCACTTACATATTTTGCATTACCATCTATTGTTAAGTTTGGATTTATAGTTAGATAAAAGATAGATGCTCCTAATTTTGTCGCTAAATTCTCTACGAATAATAAGAATTTTAAATCCCCCTCATCTTCAATAATAAAAACTAAATTTTTAAAAACCATACCCAGCTCCTTAGAAAAAGACTATTTTCTTAATATATCGGATAACATTTGAATTACTGTATCTATTCTACGATTTATATTTGACATTTCTTGTTTTAACTGGTTAATTTCTTCCTTAAGCTCAGACTTAACATTTTCAATTTTTATATCTAGCTTATTTATGTCTTCTTTAAGCTCAGATCTAGTATTTTCTATTTTCTGATTTAGTTTATTTATGTCTTCTTTTAATTCTAGCTTGGTATTTTCAATTTTTTGGTCTAATTTGCTTACATCTTCCTTGAGTTCTAATTTAGTTTTGTCAATCTTGTTATCTAATCTATCTATATCTTGTCTTAATTCAGATTTAACACTATTAATTTCTTCTTTTAGTTCTACTTTAATATTCTCAGATTTCTGATTTAGTTTATTAATTTCTTCTTTAGTTTCTTGTCTTAGTAAATCTATCCTTTGATTTAAGGTTTCATTTGAAGAATCAATCCTTTGAACTAAATATCTAAAATCTTCTTCCTGTCTTCTTTCTATATGTTCAATTCTTTCAAGAATTTTTTTACTTCTTTCATCTACAACTTCATATATTACTTCTAGCGTAACTTCTTTAACTAAACCTCTAGCTCTTTCAAACATTTTTTCCTCAAAATAAAAACTTTCAAAATTTAATTTAAATTAAAAGAAAATTTACGGCAAGGGAACAAGGCAAATTAGTATGCCTGTCCCATTCTTTTTGCAATTTCCAATAGTCTTGCAATTCTTTCTTCTGTAGGAGGATGTGTTGAGAATAGTTTAGCTATAAAATCTCCCTTAAATGGGTTTACAATCATCATATGTGCTGTTCCAGGATTAACTTCTCTTTCTGCAACAGGGGTTAGTTGCTTAGCAGCCATTTCTAATTTTTCTAAAGCTCTAGCTAAACAAAGAGGACATCCAGAAATCTCTGCACCTGCTTTATCTGCAGCAAACTCTCTAGAACGGGATATAGCCATTTGGATTATCATAGCAGCAATAGGAGCTAATACTAAAAGAAGAATTGAACCAATTAACTCACCTATTCCGCCACCTTCTTCTTCATCATTACTTCCACCAAAAAGATTAGACCAGAATGCCATTTCTGCAATCATAGATATAGCACCACCAATAGTTGCAGCAATTGTAGAAATTAAAATGTCCCTATTTTTAATATGTCCAAGTTCGTGAGCTAAAACCCCTTTTAATTCATCTTCATTTAAAATATCTAAAATTCCAGTTGTTACTGCTACAGCAGCGTGTTTAGGGTCTCTTCCCGTTGCAAAAGCATTTGGAACATGCATATCAACTATATAAACTCTAGGTTTTGGTATTCCTGCTCTTCTTGCTAAATCTTCTACCATTTGATGAAGCCAAGGAGCTTCTTCATAAGAAACTTCTCTAGCACCATACATGGATAAAACCATTTTGTCAGAAAACCAGTAAGTAAAGAAATTCATAGCCATTGCAAAGAAAAAGGCTATAATCATACCTTGCTGTCCACCAATTAACTTACCAACAAGTAAAAATAGACCTGTTAAAAATCCAAGTAGTAAAACTGTTTTAAGGTTATACATAACCTAATTATTACCTCCTAAAAGTTTTTTGTCATATTTAATATATATTATTTTAAAGCATTTCAATACTTATATTTATCTTCTTTAAGGAGGTTTTCGTTGGAAATAAAAATCTTACTTATTCCATTTATTGGGGCTTTTATTGGCTACATAACAAATTACATAGCAATAAAAATGCTATTTAGACCATACAAGCCAATTTACATATTTGGTTTTAAACTTCCATTTACTCCTGGGATTATTCCTAAAGAAAGAAAACATTTAATTGAAAGTATTGCTAATTTAGTAGTAAATCACTTCTTTACAGAAGAAAAAATCTTAAAACTTTTAAAAGAATTAGATTATGAAAAAACTTTAAAACGAAAAGTGGATACATTTGTAGATAAATTTGTAGAGGAAAATTTTGAAGAAATAAAAAATGCCTTAAAAAATGCTTTAACGCTGGGGAAATTTAGTATAAAAGGTTTGTTTTTAACTACTGCCTTAGAAAAAGCTTTAGAGAAGGGATTAGAAAAAGTAAAAGAAAAGGTTAAACTGAAAATAAAAAATCAATTAGTTGAAACTTTAGAAAATGAAATAGAAACAGAAATTGTAAATATTTCAAAACAGTTAGATGTAAAAAAACTTGTTATAGAAACTTTAGATGAATTAACTCCTCAAGAACTTGAAAAGATAATTCTTTCAATATCAGGAGAACATTTCAAATATATCAATATATTTGGAGCAGTGCTTGGATTTTTAATTGGACTAGTCCAAATTCTAATCTTAACTCTAGATTTATAAACTCTTTTATAAATATACTTGACAATAACTCACTAAAGTTATATCTTATTATTAACCAAAAATAAAATAAGGAGGACTTTAAATGGGTAAAGTAATAGGAATAGACCTTGGAACAACTAACTCAGTTGTTTCAGTAATGGTGGGAGGAGAGCCAGTAGTTATTGCAAATCAAGAAGGTGCAAGAACAACTCCATCTGTAGTTTCATGGACAAAAGAAGGTGAAATTCTAGTTGGAGAACCAGCAAAAAGAAGGGCAGTTTTAGACCCTCAAAATACAATTTATGAAGCAAAAAGATTTATAGGTAGAAAATTTGATGAAGTTCAAGAAGAAATAAAATATGTTCCATATAAAGTTGTAGCAGATGATAAAGGAGATGCTGCTTTTGATGTTCCAAATGCAGGAAAAGTTGTAAGACCTGAAGAAGTTGGTGCACAGGTATTGAAAAAATTAAAAGAAGCAGCAGAAGCATATTTAGGGGAGCCTGTAACTGAAGCTGTTATTACAGTTCCAGCATATTTCAACGAAAGACAAAGACAGGCGACAAAAGACGCAGGAAAAATTGCAGGTCTTGAAGTAAAAAGAATTATAAACGAACCAACAGCAGCAGCTTTAGCTTACGGACTTGATAAAAAATCTGATGTAAAAATCCTTGTTTACGACTTTGGTGGTGGAACATTTGATGTATCTATACTTGAAGGTGGAGATGGAGTAATTGAAGTTAAAGCCTCTGATGGAGATACTCATTTAGGTGGTTCTGATATAGACGCAAGAATTATTAACTGGCTTGTTGAAGAATTCAAAAAAGAAACAGGAATAGACTTAAGAGAAGATAAAACTGCTTTCCAAAGATTAAAAGAAGCTGCAGAACAAGCTAAAAAAGAATTATCTTTCAAAATGGAAACAGAAATAAACCTTCCATTTATTACAATAGACCCAGAAAGCAAACAACCTTTACACTTAGAGAAAAAGTTAACTAGAGCAAGACTTGAGGAAATGATTAAAGATATTGTTGATAAAACAATGGATATTGTTAAAAGAGCTTTAGAAGCTGCAAAATTAACTCCTCAAGATATAGATGATGTAGTTCTAGTTGGTGGTTCAACAAGAATTCCATTAGTTCAACAAAGAATTAAAGAATTCTTTGGAAAAGAACCACACAAAGGTGTTAACCCAGACGAAGTAGTTTCTGTTGGTGCTGCAATACAAGGTGGAGTATTAGCTGGAGAAGTTAAGGATGTATTACTTATTGATGTAACTCCTTTATCTCTTGGTATAGAAACTCTTGGTGGAGTAATGACTGTTCTAATTCCAAGAAATACTCCTATACCAACTAAAAAATGTGAAATATTTACAACAGCAGCAGATAACCAAACTCAAGTTGAGATACATGTTCTCCAGGGTGAAAGAAAAATGGCTAAGGAGAACAAGTCCCTTGGTAGATTTATCTTGACAGATATACCTCCAGCACCAAGGGGAGTTCCACAAATTGAAGTTTGCTTTGATATAGATGCTGATGGAATATTACACGTAACTGCTACAGACAAAGCAACAGGAAAATCTCAATCTTTAACAGTTCAACCTTCTTCTGGATTAACTGAAGAAGAAATCCAAAAAATTATTGAGGAAGCGAAGAAACACGAAGAAGAAGACAAGAAATTCCAAGAAGTTGTTGAACTAAAGAACCAGTTAGATGCATTAGTATATAGCTTAGAAAAAACATTAAACGAAAATAGAGCAAAACTTGATGAAAATGAGATAAAAGAAGCAGAAGAAGCTATAAAAGAAGCAAAAGAAGCTTTAGGCGGAAACGAAAAAGACAAAGTTCAATCTGCAATAGATAAGGTAACAGCTGTAGCTAACAAAATTGCACAAAAACTTTATCAATCTGGAGCAAATGCAGGAGCACAAACAGGTCAAACAGGAGAAGCTAAAAAAGGCGATGATGATGTAATTGACCCAGAGGTTCAATAATAAAT
>WFXI01000290.1 GCA_015490675.1 Hydrogenothermaceae bacterium | reverse complement strand
TTGGACTTTACCTGCAAACCTTGGAATTATGGTAAACCCTGAGTTTGATTATGTCTTTTATAAGACAGAAAAAGGGACTCTAATTATTGCTAAAGAATTACTAGATAACTTTAGGGAAAAAACAGGTTTAGAAGGGGAAGTAGTAAAAGAAGTAAAAGGCAGAGAGTTGGAATTTTTAGAGTATAAACATCCGTTTATAGATAGAGTTTCTAAGATATATCTATCAGAATTTGTTGAGCTTGGGACAGGAACAGGTCTTGTTCATATGGCTCCAGGACACGGTCAGGAAGACTATGTAATAGGACAAAGATATGGGGTCGAGCCTTTTGCACCTGTTGATGATGAAGGAAGATTTACAAAACAAGCTCCACAGTGGCTACAAGGATTAAGAGTTTTTGATGCAAATGAAAAAATTATAGAAAAGCTAGAGGAAGTAGGAGCATTAATTCATAAAGAAACTATAAAACACTCATATCCTCATTGTTGGAGATGTAAAAATCCTGTTATTTTTAGAGCTACACCTCAGTGGTTTATTGCTATGGATAAGCCTCTTGAAAATGGAGAAACTCTAAGAGGAAAAGCAATAGAAGAAATAGAAAGAATTAAGTGGATACCAAGCTGGGGGCAAAATAGAATTAAATCAATGGTAGAGAACAGACCTGACTGGTGTATTTCTAGACAAAGGGTTTGGGGAGTTCCTATTGCAGTATTTTACTGTGAAGAATGTGACTGGATTGCTGATGATGAAGAAATTTTTGAACATATTGCAAATTTAGTTGAAAACTATGAATATGGGGCAGACATATGGTTTGAAAAATCAGCAGAAGAGCTTCTACCAGAAGGATATAAATGCAAAAAATGTGGAAGCACAAAGTTTAAAAAAGAAGAAGATATATTAGATGTTTGGTTTGATTCAGGAGTTTCTCATAGTGCAGTTTTAAGAAATAACAAAGAATGGCCTGAACTTAGATGGCCAGCTGATATGTATTTAGAAGGTTCAGACCAGCATAGAGGATGGTTCCAGTCATCACTGCTTGAAGGAATAGCATCTTACGGTAGAGCTCCTTATGATAGTGTTTTAACTCACGGTTTTACTGTTGATGAAAAAGGAAACAAAATGTCAAAATCTGTAGGTAATGTAATTCCTCCTGAAAAAGTTATAAAACAATATGGAGCTGATATCTTAAGACTTTGGGTTGTTACTGAAGATTACACTGTTGATATTAAAATGGGATTTAACATACTAAAAAGAGTTGCTGATGATTATAGAAAAATAAGAAACACATTCAGGTATTTCTTAGGAAACCTTTATGATTTTAACCCTGAAAAAGATAAAGTAGCTTATGAAAATCTCTTAGAAATTGATAGATGGATACTATCTAGACTGCAAGATATAATAGCCCGTTCTATAAAAGCTTATGATGAGTATACTTTCTACAAAATTTACCATACAGTTAAAAACTTTTTCATTGTTGACCTTTCTGCTATTTATTTAGATATCTTGAAAGATAGACTGTATGTATATGCTCCAGACTCTTTAGAAAGAAGGTCAGCTCAAACAGTTTTATGGGAACTTCTAAATACTTTTGTTAGATTACTTGCTCCAATACTTTCATTTACTATGGAAGAAGTATGGCAACATATAAGAAAAATAGATAAAAACGCAAAAGAAAGTATTCATCTAGAGTTGATGCCAAAACCAAATGAAAAATTAGTGGATAAAGAACTTGAAGAAACATATAAAAAATTATTAGAAATTAGAAATGATGTATTAAGAGCTTTAGAAGAAGCAAGAAAACAGGACTTAATAAGACACCCTTATGAAGCAAAAGTAGTTCTAGTTCTTCCTGAAGAATATAAAAAACTTGTGGAAGAAAGAATAGACTGGATTAAGTTTTTCTTTACTGTATCTCAAGTAGAGCTTAGTGATACTTTAGAAGGATTATCTGTTGCTTTAGATGGAGAAAAGGTAGAAGGGGCAAAAATAGGCGTAAAACACGCAGAAGGAGAGAAATGTCCTAGATGCTGGATTTATGATTTGTCAGTAGGTAAAGAAGGACAACCTATCTGTGATAGATGTAAAGAACAAATTGAAATTATGGGATTTGATATGGCTCAAATAACATAAAAGGAGGGGACAAATATGAAAAAATCTGACATTTTGAGATTATTAAAACAAAAGTATCCTAATGTTCCTACTTCTGAATTAAAGGCTATTTTAAACGGAACTTTTGAAGCTATGATGGAATCTTTAAGAACTAAAGGAAAAGTAGAGATAAGAGGAATAGGAACATTTAAAGTAAAAGATATTGAACCTAAAATTAGACGAAACCCTAAAACTGGAAATAAAGTATATGTGGACGGTAGAAAATCCGTCCACTATAAAATGAGTAAAGTTTTAAAAAGACAGTTGTTTGATGTATAAACTTTAGAAAGCATTTACTAACTATTCTGTAAAGAGTTATCTTCATACTCTTTAAGCATTTTTTTGCTTTCTAATGTTGCCATTCTATCTACTACTTCTTTCTTTATTCCTGACATTCTTTCTACGGCTTCAATATAAAGACTAATATATCCCTCAATTATCATTGTTGTTATTGCATCGGTTATTGTATTAAAAGCTAAAATCATTTTTTTAGCTTCTGAAGGTTCAAAGTTTTCTAAAGATTTTTCTATAAACTTAGATTGAACTATATTCATCATAGCCATCATATATGTATTCTTTACACCTTTTTCTATGTAAGAAAGACCTATATGCCACACCTTTTCCCAAAAAGCATCATTAACATTTCCACAAACTACATCGTCATACCAATCTAAAAACTCTTCTCCTAGTTCTCTTTTTTCCTCAGACAACTTGTCTGATTTTAAATAAGAAGCTATTTTTTGACTTAAAGTTTCAGCAATTTCTCTTTTCCAAGATAATAAAACTTCACTTTTATCTTTTAAGGTTTTATATGTTTCTTCATTTAATCCACAAATTTGCAAAAATGTATTTGTCACTTCTTTTACCTCTTTCATTTATTACCTCCTTTCAAACTAAATTCCTACTGTCTGTTCCTGTAAAGCTTCTTTTAAAAGCTTTTGCACAGCTCTTTGACTTTCCATAAGCAAAAGACCAAGTTTTACATTTTGTTTTGTTAAAACTCCTAAAACTGCAACATCAGACACACCTTTAAAAAGAACATAACC
>WFXI01000289.1 GCA_015490675.1 Hydrogenothermaceae bacterium | reverse complement strand
GCCAATCTCATTAATAATTATTTCCCTCAAATCCTCAACAGGTTGTATGTACTTTGTTGGTAAATCTTCATAAACAATATTTAAACTACACCCACCTTCACAATATGCATAATCTAGTTCCATTATTAAATCTTTAACAGGTGGAAGTTTTATAGTGGTTTTCGTTTCAAGTTGGTTTATAAGTTCTTCAATTGTTTGATTTTCAGGAAAAGGTACTTCATAAAAAGAAAGCAAACTTTTTAAATAGTTTTTTGATGCCTCTTGCAATAAGAAAAAAGATGTATTTACTTCAAATCTTTGAACATTTTCTTTCACATCATTTAGAAACTCTTCTGCTTTATCAAAATATTTTTGAAATTTATCCATTTTTTACAAAATTTAACAAATTCTTATTTATATCTTCTTTCGTTTCAAATAAAACAAGCCAGTTTTTAAATTCACTTTCATCAATTTGTCCTAATTTATACTTTGCAAATAGTTTCTTTAAATCATTATCAATACTTTCATCTAAAGCTTGGTTTAAGAAATTTTCATAATCCCTTTTCCAAAATAAATAAGAAGCTTTTAGCTCTGGAATTTTTTCATTTATCAACTTTTCTACATTTGATAGATTTTGCCCTTTATATAAATCTAATACATTAAATAGTTTATCTAAGAAAATCTTTAAACCTTTATATAATTTATCTTTATCAACTGCAACATCATTTTCTAAAATAGGAATAAACTTATCAAACTCCTCTAGTAAAAAATACTCAAAAAACACCTTAGGATTTAAATTTTCTAATCCTATTAACCACGAAACGGCATCTATCTTATCAATTTCCTCTACCTGTCTATGTTTTGCTTCTTCAAAGATTTGTTTTTGAACTTCTTCTTGCTTTAAATATTCTTTTCTATTTTCTGATAAAAGCTCGTCTTCTATCGCAAGCTCTTTAAAATAGTCCTCTTCCTTTTTATTAGATAGAGTTTCTTTTACAAATTTTTTGGCTTTCATCAAATATTTAGTTTTATCTTTACTTAAAACGCTTAAAGTTTCTTTTTTTCCTGTATAAAACTGGTAAAGTCCACTAAATAAAATATTTACTAAAAGAGTTAAATTTTTTTCATTTATAGTTAAATCTTTACCTTTTTCCTCAATTATTTCATCTAAGAGGATTAATTCTTCATATAATGCTTTATCTAAAAGTAAAAACAACAAATAATCTAAAACAGATAAATAATAAGAAACTCCTTCCTTAATTAAATCTCCTTCACTCCATATGCTAAATAAAATTAGGTGCTTCTTTTCTGGATTTAATTCATTTGTTCTTTCTTTTAAAAACTGATAAAGATTAAAGTCTGTAATTATTGCGTGTCTTTTTGGTATTTTATGATTATGGTAAGGAAAATATAAAGGTGAAGGGGAAGGAATTCTTTCATTAATAGCATCTGTCCATATTAAAAATAATACTTTCTTTATATTATCTGTTTCTAAATTAATTCCAGATTTTTCAAAAACATTTGCTACTAGCTGTCTTAATTGCCATTTTGAAAGTTTATTTTTGTTTATTAAATCATTAGTAAATCTAACTACTTTTAACTTTTCTTGATAGAAATTATCTTCATTAAATAATTCTTCAAAAGAATTAAATTTTTCTTCTTCAGATTTTAAGAATTTAACTACTTCTATTACTAAATCTTCCATTTATAACCTCGAAAGTCCAATTAAAACTACTTTATAGACAAAGAATAATGTGGTTACAAAAAATCCAACTGTTAGAGATGTTAAAAACTTTCTCCAAAATCCTGTTTTTTTCTCCTTATCTAAAACTGTCCAGATAATATAGACAAATGCGGAAATAAATATAATCATTCCAATTAAAAGTCCAATGTTATCACTAAACCACTGTCCAACTGTTGGAAGTTTCTCTGGATTTAATCCATAAGTTTCTTTTTCCATTTTACTTCACCCATACATATTCTGTTCTTTCTGGACCTGTAGAAAGCATAACAACAGGTGTTCCTGTTTCTTCTTCTATAGTTTTAATAAACTCCCATGCTTCATCTGGAATTTCTTCTTTATTCTTTATACCTTTTGTAGATTTATCCCAACCTTTTAAAGTTTTGTATATAGGTTTACATTTTTCTAATATTTTAAGCTGTGCAGGAAAATCTCTAATCTCTTTTCCTTCATATTCATAAGCTACAGCTACTTTTATCTCATCAAAATGGTCTAAAACATCTAACTTTGTAATAATTAAGCCATCCATTCCATTTATTCTAGAGGCAAACCTTAATGCCACTAAATCTAACCAACCTGTTCTCCTTGGTCTTCCTGTTGTTGTTCCATATTCAAATCCTTCATCTCTTAACTTTTGACCATCACCATCTAAAAGTTCTGTAGGAAATGGACCTGCCCCCACTCTTGTAACATATGCCTTACTAACTCCATAAACTTTTGCTGTTCCAATAAGTTTTGGTGAAACACCTGTCCCATTACAAAGACCTAATGCTGAAGAGTTAGAAGATGTAACATAAGGATATGTTCCCATATCTATGTCAAGCATTGTCCCTTGAGCACCTTCAAACAAGACTTTTTTACCTTCTCTTAGTGCAGTATCAAGCATTAAAGAAGTGTCTGCAACTAAATTTTGAATTTTTTCAAACATTTTTAATGTTTCAAAGTAAACTTTGTTTATATCTATATCAAATCTTTCACCGTATACTTTTTCTGCAATTTCTTTTGCTTCACTAATAGATGCTTTTAATCTTTCTCTAAAATATGGCGGGTCGAAAAGGTCAGCTATTCTTATACCTGTTCTTGCATACTTTGCCATATAAGCAGGACCAATTCCTTTTAAAGTAGTTCCAACTTTATTTTTTCCCTTTGCTTTTTCAGAAAGTCCATCTAATATTTTATGGTGTGGGAAAACTATATGTGCCCTATCACTTATAAATAACTTTCCTTCAAAATTTCCTACAACATCAGAAACTTTTTTCATTTCCCTTAAAAGTTCTTCTAAAGCAACAACAACTCCGTTCGTAATTATATTTTTCTTTCCTTCGTGTAATATTCCAGAAGGTATCAAATGAAGAGCATATTTTTTATTTCCAACAATAACAGTATGACCAGCATTACTTCCACCTTGATAGCGAACAACATACTCATATTCAGGAGCTAATAAGTCAACTATTTTTCCTTTCCCTTCATCTCCCCACTGGCTACCAAGGATTACTAAAGAGTTTGACAATGGTCTACCTCCTTAACCTTCATCTATATAAGTAAATTCTTTAATGTCTTTTCTTTTCCAGTGCCCAAGTGATGGAACACCTTCTATAAACTGTTTTTGAATATTTATAAGTTTTTCTATTCCTATTTTTCCATACTCAATCATCTGATTAAATTGTTCCTGAGTAAATGTATATTCTTCTCCTGTTGCCTGAACTTCTACAAATTCCCCACTTCCAGTCATTACAAGGTTCATATCAACCTTAGCAGAAGAGTCTTCTTTAAAGTTTAAATCTAAAACAACCTCATTACCTACTATTCCTGCAGATATTGCTGCAACATAATCTTTTAAAGGATTTTTCTGAACTACGCCTTGCTCTGTTAATTTTATCATTGCATCAGCAACAGCAATAAAGGCTCCAGTTATTGATGTAACTCTTGTTCCACCATCTGCTTGGATAACATCACAGTCCACCCATAAAGTTCTTTCTCCTAATTTTTTTAAATCAACTACGCCTCTCAATGAACGACCTATTAATCTTTGAATTTCTTGAGTTCTTCCAGATGGAGCTCCCCTAACAACCTCTCTTATATTCCTATTTTCAGTAGAGCGGGGAAGCATAGAATACTCAGCAGTTATCCACCCTTGTCCTGAACCTCTTAAAAATGGAGGAACTTTTTCCTCAATTGAAGCAGTAACTATAACCTTAGTGTTTCCAACCTCAATCAAAACAGAACCTTCTGCATAAATATTAAAATCTCTTATAACCTTTACTGGTCTTATCTGTTTAGGCTTTCTGCCGTCAGGACGCAAAATAATCCTCCAAAATAATTTTCCAAACCTATATATTATAGTATGAAATTTGCTATAATTTTTTCGCAAAAACCAATTTTTTTCTAGGAGGGATTTTAAATGCCTTCAATTGCAAAAAATGTAGATGAATTAAACAAAATAACAAATGAAGCTGTAGAAGTAAAAGAAAATGGAGTTTCTATAAAGGATGAGAAAAAATTAAGAGAAACTGTTATAGATGATTTAGTGTATACAGCTGTTTTTTCTGAAGATGAAAATACAAAAGAAACTGCAAAAAAGTTAATTAGAGATATAGCTAACGAATTTGGAGCTATAGCATCTTCTATACATGACCTTTATAGAGCGATGGGAAGAGGAGAAGTAAGAGACTTTACAACTCCTGCAGTAAACATTAGAGGAATGACCTATGATGTTGCAAGACAGATTTTTAAAGTTGCTTTAAAACATAATGTTGGAGCTTTTATTTTTGAAATTGCAAAGTCAGAAATAGGATACACATTCCAAAGACCTTCGGAGTATGCATCAGCAGTTTTAGCTGCTGCTATAAAAGAAGGATACAAAGGTCCTGTCTTTATTCAGGGAGACCACTTCCAATTTAATGCTAAAAAATATGCAGAAGACCCTGAAAAAGAACTTCAAGCTATAAAAGATTTAACAGAAGAGGCAATAAAAGCAGGGTTTTATAACATAGATATAGACCCTTCTACACTTGTAGATTACTCTAAAGAAACTTTAAAAGAGCAACAGTATCACAACTACATAAATACCGCAAAAATGACAGAATTTATAAGAAGCATAGAACCAGAAGGAATAACTGTTTCTGTTGGAGCAGAAATAGGACATATTGGAGGTAAAAACTCTACAGTAGAAGAATTTGAAGCATTTATGGAAGGATATCTAGAAGAACTTCCTGAAAATACAGAAGGAATTTCAAAAATGTCAGTTCAAACAGGAACAGAACACGGAGGAGTTCCTTTACCAGATGGAAGTATTGCAGAAGTAAAACT
>WFXI01000288.1 GCA_015490675.1 Hydrogenothermaceae bacterium | reverse complement strand
GATATGTCCTTTGCAATACTTGGTGTTTGGCTTGCTTTAATTATTTACAAAATCTTTGGACTTGATATAAAGAATAAATACATAATTTTAATTCCTGATGCTATTGGTCTTTCCGCATTTACCACTACAGGAGCAATTATTGCATATAACAGTGAAGTCTCATTTTTTGGAATTATAATCCTTGCAACTTTAACAGGTGTAGGTGGTGGAATAATCAGTGATATTTTACTTGGCAAAGTTCCATCTGTATTAAGAGATGATTTTTATGCTTCCTGTGCAATAATTGGAGCTATTGCTTTTTATATAGTTCTTCTTTCTGGTTTTTCTCTTGCTGTTGCAAGCTTTGTTTGTAGTGTAGTAGTATTTATGATAAGAATCATAGCAATAATGTATAATTGGCAACTACCAAAGTTTGAATAGGGGGTGCATATATTGCTTAAAAATTTATCTATTAAACAAAAAATAGTTATAACAATGTCTGTTATCTTTATAGCTATGTCCGTTTTGGCTATAAATCTGGTTCTTGACCATTTAGATAACTATAAACAAAGTAAAATCATAAAAGTTGGAGTGAATATATCAACTAAAATTTCTAATCTTGTTCATGAACTTCAAAAAGAAAGGGGGATGACTGCTGGTTTTTTAAGTAGTGGAGGAAATAAGTTCTCAACAGAATTAAAAGAGCAAAGGAACTTAACTGATAAAAAACTTCAAGAATTAATAACTTATCTAGAAAATACAGATTTATCTGGTGTACCAGAAATAGTTTCTGGGCATTTAAACAGGGCTTTAGAAAGCTTAAGAAATTTAAGCATAATTAGAAACAAAATTAACAATTTTAACATAGATTTAGAAAATGCCCTTGGATTTTATACTAAAGCTAATAAAGAATTATTAAAAACTATTGGTCTTTTTGCAAAGTATAGTCCTGATGAAACGATTTCTATGGAACTTGCTTCTTACCTTGCGTTTTTATCAGCAAAAGAAACTATGGGAATAGAAAGGGCTGTATTGGCAGCTGTTTTCTCCAAAGGCTCGTTTGATATAAAACTTTATACAAAATTTATAGCTTTACTTAACAAACAGAAAGCATTTTTAACAACTTTTGAGGCTATAGCTCCTTTAAAATTTTTAAATTTATATAAAAAAGTAGTTGTAGGAAAATCTGTTGAAGAAGTTTCTAGAATGGAGAAGGAAGCACTAACTAAAAATCTATCTGGAAATTTTGATATTGAAGCAACATACTGGTTTAAACAAATGACTAAAAAAATAAATCTGATGAAAAAAACTGAAGATTCAATTGCTCAAATGATAAAAGAAGATGTGGAAAAAATTATTGTTTCTATAAAGAAATCTTTAACATTTATTGTTTCTTTAAGTGTAATATCAATGGTAATAACTATAATTCTTGGATTTTATGTTATTACTAGTATTAATAGGTCATTAAAGTCTATGGAAGAACAAATTAGTGATATTACTCTATATAATGACTTTTCTAAGAGAGTTAAAATTGACTCTAAAGATGAAATTGCTAAAATTGCAGAACTTTTAAATAAAATTATTGCCTCTGCAAGAAATGCACTAAAACAAGCTAAAAACACTTCTTCTCAGACAATAGTTATGGTTGAAGATGTAAACAAAGTTTCTGTAGAAACAAAGCAAAGATTTGAAGAGGAAGCAAAAATTGTTATGGATGCTGTGAGTAAAGCTACACAGGTAAAAGAGCCTATAGAAATTGCTGTAAAAGAACTTGAAAAAACAGAAGAAGATATAGAGACTGCAAAATCTAACTTGGAACTTGCAAATGAGCAAATTATGAAGCTAGTAGAGGCTGTTAAAAACTCTGCAGAATATGAAGGTGAGGTTGCTAAAGAACTTTCTAAACTAGAAAATTCTGCTGATAAGGCTAAAGATGTATTAAAACTTGTAGAAAATATTTCTCTTCAAACTAACTTACTAGCATTAAATGCAGCTATAGAAGCAGCAAGGGCTGGAGAGTATGGAAAAGGCTTTGCGGTTGTTGCTGATGAAGTTAGAAACCTTGCAGAAAAATCTAGAGAATATGTAAATGAAATTAATGAGGCTATTTCTGAACTTGTAAATCAAATAGGAATAATAGCTAAAAAGATAGTTGCTAATACAGAAAATATGTCTAATTTGGCAGAGGAATCAAGTGTTGTTGAAGAAAAAGTAAAAGATGTTTCTAATATTATGGATGAAACAGTTAAAATTTCTAAAGAAACTACAAATAATATCAAATCTGTAATAAGACATGTAAATGACATAATTAAGGAAATAGAAGAAATTAGTAAAGCATCGGAGCAAAACTCTATAAATATAGAAAATATGGTAAAGTCAATAAATAAAGTTTATGAATCTGCTAAAAAACTGCAGGAAGTTTTAACTAAATTTAAAGTTTAGAAAATAATTTTATTCCTTCCAGAAGTTTTTGCTTTATATAGTTTTTCATCGGCTAGTTTATAAAGTTCTTCTAAAGAGTGGGTTGCCCCTGTAGCAACTCCACCTGAAACAGTATATTTAATTTCAAAATCTTTAAATTTAACTGGATTTTCTGGAATTTTTGAATGAAACTCTAATAAATAATCTCTGAAATTTTCAAAATCTGTGTATATAGTCAAAAGGGCAAATTCTTCTCCTC
>WFXI01000287.1 GCA_015490675.1 Hydrogenothermaceae bacterium | reverse complement strand
CCTGAGTATGGAGAACCTACAGAAAAAGATGCAAAAAAATATATTAAATGGCTAAAGAAGCATTCAAGTCTTTTTAAAGTAGTTTATGATAATGATTACCCAATAGCTTTTTTAGTTGTAGATACAAACTGGATTGATAAGTTTGATAAGAAAAATGTTGGTGAAATACACGAACTAGCTATAAGAAAAAAGTATTGGGGAAAAGGTATTGGTAGTTTGCTTTTAGATTTAGCATCTAAACATATAGAAGAAAAAGGGCTAAATATTGCAAGGCTCTGGGTAGGGGAAAAAAATAAAGAAGCAATTAAATTTTATGAGAAAAAAGGTTTTAAACCTATCCTTCAAGGTTGGGGCTGGATAAGAATGGAAAAAAAGCTATAAAGGATTTTTATCATTTTTTCTATCTCTTCAGTTGTAATATATTCTCTTTCTGTATGTGCATCTTGAAGAGATGAAAAACCAAATACTACACTTTTTATATTTTTCTTATAGAGGTTTGATGCATCTGTCCATGACGGCATAATTCCGTAATTTGGCTTTTTATTTAATGCTTTCTCATAAGCTAAAGACAATAAGTTTGTTATTTTTTCATCAGCTAAGTTTAGAAAATTCTCAACATCTACAGGAGTTATTTCCACATTGTGTTTATGATTAGTTGCTAAATTTTTTAGGTTATTTTCTATTACAGAAATATCTTCACCTTCAAAGACTTTTACTTCTGCTAAGACTTTTGCATCCTTAGGAATTGCATAATATTCCCAACCACTTTGAAAATTTATAATATTTACAGGTCTATTTAATGTATTCTCTATATTGTTTATAAACTTAAAAGCCTCTTTTGCAGGATTATCAAACTTTTCAAATTCAGAAGCGTGGCAGGATGGTGTATTTACATTTATTTCAAATTCATATGTTCCCATTTGTTTGGTACAAATATTTCCATATGTTGGCTCTAAAACTATTGCATGTGTTATATTATCTGCTATTTTCAAAAGCTCTAAAGAACCTAATGCTGTATGGTTTTCTTCATCTACAGTAAATGCTAAAGACACAGGAATTTCTTTATCTGGAAAGTGTTCTCTAAACAAATCTAAAGTAATAATTAAAGATGCTATTAAACCTTTTGTGTCAGCAGTTCCTCTACCTATTAGTTTATTTTTTTCTTTTTTCAATTTAAACGGCTCTTTCATATCGATAGGAGGAACTGTATCTGTGTGTGTATTTATAAGTATAGGTTTACTTTTTGGAAGATAAACAAGGTTGTATTGTTGTTTGCCATTTATTTTTTTTGGTATGTATTGCTTTTCAAAGGGTATGTAGTTTAGTCTATTTATTAAATACTCCTGTATCTGTGTACAGTCTTCGTAACTAGGAATAGAAACAAGAATTTCTAGTTCTTTTATAGCTTTTTCTAAAATATCATTTGTAATATTTATCACTCTGATAGCTCCTTGCTTCTTTGTGTTGCAGATTCTACAGCATTCATAACTGTATCTTTTAATTTGCCTTTTTCTAATTGGTGAAGCCCATAAATTGTAGTTCCCGCAGGTGAAGTAACTTTGTCTCTTAAAACGGCTGGATGTTCTTTTGTTTCCATTAGCATTTTTGCTGTTCCAAAAACTGTTTGGGTAGCAAGTTCTAAAGCTTGATTATATGAAAGACCTTGCTTTACCCCTGCCTGTGCAAGACTATCTATAAAAGCAAGAACATAAGCAGGTCCACTTCCAGAAAGACCAGTAATAGCATCCATTAAACTTTCTTCAACAACAACAGTTTTCCCAAATGAGTTTAACAGTTTTAATATCCATTGTTTTTCTTCACCAGAAATATTTCCATCAAAACAAACACCTGTTGCACTTTCCCCTACCATTGCAGGAGTGTTAGGCATTATACGAACAACTTTAGCATTTTCAGCAAACTGCTTTATTTTCGATATTTTTATCCCTGCTAAAACTGAAATTAAAATTTTTTGATTTAAGAATACACCAATAGGTGATAAAACACTTTCTAAATCTTTTGGTTTAACAGATAAAATTACAACATTTGATAATTTTGCGAGTCTAACATTATTATCTGTTGCTGCAACTGAATACTTATTTATTATGTATTCCAATCTTTGACTGTTTGTATCTGATACGATAATTTCATCAGGATTTATATTTGTTTTGGATAAAATTCCTTTTAAAATAGCCTCACCCATATTTCCAATACCAATAATTCCAATTTTAAACATACCTTCTCCTTTTATTTTTATGGTTAATCTTTTTTCCTTCTGATAATTTAATTATATCTATCACTTTATTAACATTATAATCCTGTAAATAATCTAGCATTTTTTCAAAAACTTTCAGAGTAATTTCTGCATCTGTCATTGCTCTATGCTCTTTTTTTAAAGGAATATTAAAATAATAGGCAAGTCCTGATAAAGATTTACTTTCAATTTCAGGAAAAATTCTTCTTGCTAAATTATCTGTGCATATAACAGGATTTTTTAGATTAGTTCCAAAGAATTTGTTATTTAAATAATTTAAAAATGAAAAGTCAAACTTAGCATTATGTGCCACTAAAATTGTCCCTTCTATAAATTTTTTAAATTCTGGAAATACTTTATCTATTCTAGGTTGGTCTATTACAAGAGCATTTGTTATTCCAGTTAGTTTTGATATGTTATCAGGAATGAAACCTTCATCTGGTTTTATCAAAGAATGAAACTTATCTAAAACTAAACCCCCTTGATACTTTAAACCTGCTATTTCTATAACTGAGTTATTCTCAGGATTAAATCCTGTAGTTTCTAAATCCAAAATAACAAAAGTAGCCTCATTTATAAATAAGTTATGAAGCATTTTCTTCTTCCTTTAGATTAAATCTTTTAACAATATTTTTAAATATCCAAGGGTAAAATAGTCCTGTTATTATTGCAGTTAAAATTATAGATGATGCAGTTTTTTCCGTAAAAGCACCTGTGTCAAGTCCCAAGGTTGCAATAGCAACCAGCAAAGTAAGAGGAACAGATAATGCAAAAGAAGTTGCAAAAGTTTCTTCGAAAGAGAATTTCGCAAACATTAATACAAAAGAAGATAAAAATCTGACAAGTAAAATTAGTAAAGAGAGTTTTATTGCTAATACTAAAACTTCTATATCTAAAAATTCTAAAATATCAAACTTTAACCCGACACTTATAAAAAATACTGGAATTAAAAATCCATATCCTAAAGATGCCAATTTTTCTGTTATCTCGTGTCTTTCCTTAAAAACCATTGCAAATATCATCCCGCCAAAGAAAGCACCAATAATATTTTCCAGTCCAAGTAAGTTTGCAATAGCAACAAATACAAACATATTCATAAAATTAGCCCTTACAGAAGTTTCAGTAATATCATTTGTTTTTAAAAAAGTATTAACCTTTTCAGGATTCCACCAGATATAAAGTCTAAAAAGACTTAAAGCCAGATAAACCATAGCAAAAAACAAAAACACAGCAAGTAAATGTTCTAAAGCTTTTAAAGAAATTCCATCTTTATAAATAACGAAAAACACCGTTATTGAAAATAAACTAATAACTTCACCAATACTTCCAATTATTAACAAAGACTGCCCAAAAGGTTTTGAAAGTAAATCACTGTCTTTTAAAACAGGATATAAAAGACCTATTGCTGTTGCTAGTAAAACAAGTATAAAAACTTTATCAAGATTGAAATAAAACACAGTTAATATAGAAAAAACAAAAATTAAAACTATAACTAAGAAGTAAACAAATTTTCTTCTAAATGGAGTTTTTTTTATAGCTTCAAAATTTATCTCTAAGCCTGCAAGATACATCAAAATAATAAATCCAAGTTCCCCTAAAAAATTTAAAATTTCAACTTCTTTAGCACTTTCTTTAAAGAAAATACCAAGAACCAACCCAAACAAAATCTCAGCAACAGGAGAAGGTAAATTTAATTTTCTACTTAAAAATGGCATCAAAAAAGCACCTATAGAAGCAAGCATCAATAGGATAGCTTCTATATTACTCATTAATATCCTCTATAGGTATTAAGAAAGAAGATTTATTACTTTTTTTCATTATTAAATATTGAGTATGTGGATTAAAAAATGAAATTTTTTGCCTTTTATAAGACATTACTAAAAGTGGATTTTCTATATTTTTCAAAAAGTTTAAAGTTTCTTTTACAGGATTTCCCTCAAAAAGTTTAAAATTCATAGAAGTTTTATAAATACTTTCAAAATCTGAAACTATACTATTTACCATCTCTAGTTCTTCATTTTCTTTTTCTCCACGAAGTTCTTTAGGTAAGGTTGTGTATACAGTTTGTATTTCAACTTCTAGCATTCTAGATATTTCTACTGCAACTTCCAGTGTATATGCAGGGTCCTCACTATTTAAAATAGCTACAACTTTTTCATAAGGATATTTATTATTCAAAATTAAAAATGATTTGTTTGCATTTTCAAAAATACCTTTCACACTTAATTTTTCAAAAAAGGAAAGAGATTTATATGGAATTGAAACAAAAGCAATATTATTTTGGTATTTAAATAAAGATTTTAAGCTATTTACATTGTTTTTTATCTCAAATTTATCTTTAAAAAGCTCCTTTAGAAATTCTTCATCTTTATTTGAAATAGAGAAAGACTTATAAGGAAATATAAAAATCTTTTCTATTTTGATTTTATCAATGAACATTGCCAGCTCTTTTAATAGTTCTTTGAACTTTTTTGAGTAAGGAACTACTATATGATTTCCAAATTGAAGTGGAAACTGTGGAGTACCTTTTAGCAAAATATTTACTAAGTTATCTAAAACTTTTGGTTCTCCTATTAAAACAACTTTATCTCCTACTTTTATTCTTTCTTTCCCTGAAGGAAGAACTAAGGCATCATTTCTATAAATAGCTCCTACTTTCCATCTAGATGGATTTAAATATCTAAGAGGCCTATCTACTATATGAGAACGGGATAAAATATTTACTTCTACAATTTCTTTATTCCCAAGACCAATATTTGTTGCATACTTTACATTTTTTTCTAAAAGAGATAAAACAGTATTAACTATTAAATTTGCAGGCTTTATTAAATTTATGTTTTTACAATTTTTTAATTTTTCTTCTTTTTCTTCATCGTATAAAAACACAGTAATAGGTGTGTCAAGTTCAAAAACTTCATTTAAAATTCTACATGCTTCTATTGAAACATCTGCGTCTTTTATTGTAGAAATTATGTGATGAATATTTTCTAAATTTATTTTTTTCCAGGTTAAAATACTACTTGCATCTCCTAATATTACTTCTATCTCTGGAAAATTTGATTTTAAAGATTTTAATTTTTCCTCTTTTATATCTATAACTATCAAATGCCAATTTTTATAAAGAGCCTTTATTAACTCTTTTCCAAAATACCCCGCTCCAAAGATAATTATGCTTTTTTGATTAGTATCCATTGTTAAAAAATTTAGTGATATGATTTAATAGAATATTAACACAAAATATCTGGAGGAAAAATGAAACCAAGAATTGCCTTTTTGAAAACCCCAGACCCAAAAGGTTTTAATGAACATATTATAGAAGGACTTGAAAAATCTCTATCTGCTAGAAATTTTGAAACAAAAGTCTATGAGCCAACACCTGACAATATTCAAAACATAGTTGAAGATTTAAACGAATTTAAGCCTTTATTCACTTTTGATATTAACTTAGATGGAGTTATTTTTGCAGAAAGCCCAGAAGGAGAAAAGAAGCCTTTAGCAGATGTTGTCGGAAATATCCATGTAACATGGTTTTTAGAAGACCCAATGCTTCATTATTCAAAGTTAAAACCTATATTTCCATCTAATCAATTTTTGTTTTTGACAATAGATGTTGAGCATGGTCAATGGCTTTCAGGACTTGGTAAAAATGTAGCATTTGTTGCTCCTGGAATAAATCCAGCAAAACCTTTCCCTGCATCAGAGAAAGAGTTTGATATTGCATTTGTAGGCCCAGTAGTTGACCCTGTTTTATTTGAAAATGCATGGAAAGAAAGATTAGATGAGGCACTTTATTCTTACGCTGTTGAACTTGGAAGATTACTGTTTAGAAACCCTGAGATGCCAATAAGATTTGCCTCGGGATTTTTAGCTTCTCAATATGCACAGGAATTTCAAGAAGCACTTTTAAAATTTCAGCAGGAAAAGGACCAAGAATTTACAGCTTTACTTGCAGAAATTGGTGGATATGCAATGAGCTTAAGAAGGTGGCATATAATTGAATCAATTGATGAAATTACAATCAATGTATTAGGACAGGTTCAAGGGGAAGTAAAAGACAATGTAGTTGTTTACGAAGATATATTAACATTAGAAGATACTATGCAGTTTATTTCTAAATCAAAAATATCATTACTTAGCCAACCACCTTTCTTATCTTCAGGACTAGGGTTAACAGCCTTTTATAGTGTAGCAACAGGAACATTTACAATGATAGAAGAGAAACTTGCTTCTAAATCTTTCTTTGCAGATGGGCAAGAAATCGTAACTTATAATCCACTTGACAGTATAGATATAGAAGGGAAAATTGTATATTATCTAGAAGAAAACGAAACAGAAAGAGAAGAAATAGCAAAACAAGGAAAGGATAAAGTATTTAAAACACATACCCTTTATCAAAGAGGAGAAATTATAGGAAACATTTTAGATAGCATAATACAACAAGCTTCAGCAAATAATAACGGGCAAGGAGGTGAGCAAAATGATATACAAACAGGAAATTAATAAACCTTTTGAAGAAGTTTTTTCAAAAATAGAAGAAGCTTGCAAAAATAATAAATTCGGTGTTATGAAAGTCTATGAATTTGACAAAATTTTAGAAGAAAAAGGTTTCCCTATTTCTAAAAAAATAGCTACATTTGAGATTTGTCAACCAAAATTTGCATCTCAGGTTTTAGAAAAAAATTCTATAGTAGCAAGTTTTATGCCTTGTAGAATTGCAATAGAGAAAATAGATGATAATAAAACCTTATTAACTTCTGTTTTACCAAACGAAATAGTAAATGCAGTTGATGCAGAAGATATAAAAGATTTAGCAAATGAAGTTGATGCTATTATTAGAAATATAATAAATGAGGTTTCAGGGGAGTAATTTTTAATTCCCCTACTTTATTTTCTCTTATATAAGATCAATTTGTATTTTTTCTTAAAATCATACTCTTTTACAATAGGTAAATTCCTTTTCTCACAGGAAATATAATATTCCCAATCTGGTATATATTTAGGTTTCTTGACAGGAGTTCTTAATAAAAAATCTAAATAAATTGCTACTTCTTTTTTTGCAATACAGTCAAAAGCTATTTTATTGCTTCCATTTGTTAATTTATAAATATCTTCTGCAACTCCTTTTTTGGATATCCAAAAATATTTCGTATATATAGGAAATCCTATAACTCCAATAAATAGTCTTAGTAAAACAAGTGCTAAAGCTGTGTAAAAAAATATCCTTTGGATTTTTAAACTTGAGATTTGCAAAATCCTACCAATAAAAATAGCAAAAATAGTAAATATAGGTATCATATATCTTGCTTTTCCGCTAGTTGCAATAAAATAAGGAATAGAATTAACAAGAATCATTAAAAATAATAGTTTTGTTTTTTCATCAAAAATTTTCCATTTTATTTCCTTTTTAAAGAAAAGATAAACAAGAAATAAACTGGCAGGAATAGTGAATTTTATAATTTCTAAAGGAAAAATAAAGAAATGAGATATAAATTTAATAAATTTATCATTATCTTTTAATCTAGTAGTACTTTCCCATATTAAAGTCCTTATACTATTTTGAGGGTCTGCAGTATTAAAAATCCAAAAGATTGCAATAAAAATAAGAATAAGAAAAGAAATCCATAAATATGGATTGAATATAAATCTAAAATGTTTTGTGAAAGTAATAAGAGTTAAATATGTAAGCAAAAAAAATACAAAAGCAGGTAATCCTTTAGTTAAAAAAGCTAATCCTGCTATAAAACCTGAAATTAAGATATATTTATTATTTTTTTCTAAAAATCCTAAAATGGAAAAATAGAAAAATAGTAAAACTATAAATCCAAATGTAACATCTATCTCTGCTAGATAACCGTAAAAAAATAACAAATCTAAAAATGTTAAATAAGAAATAACAGCAAATATTGCACCTTTTTTATTATCAAATAATTTCATATAAAACTTATAAATAATTAATAAACTTAAACCGAAAGCTGAAATAGTTACGATTCTTAATGTTAGTTCAGACCAGGGAATAAGAAAAGAAGATATTATTATTAACCAGTTAAATAAAGGAGGTTTATTAAAATAAAAATCACCAAGGAAAAGAGGCTGTAAGAAACTTTTCTCATATAACATTTCAAATGCGACAATGCCTCTTCGTGCCTCTTCTCCTCTAAACTCTAGAACATTTATGTTAATAAATAAAGATAAAATTCCAATGAATATTAGTATTAAAGAGGCAGTATAAAAATTTAATCTCAAAATTTTCATAAATGTTAAATCTCCACAACCATACAAGTGGTTGCCTTTTTAACACCTCTAATTGGATTTATTTCTTTTATAACTACTCTACCTATTTCGTTTTGGTTTTCTCCTTCCACAAAAACAATAATATCGTATACTCCTGTAACAACATCTGCAGAGCGAACATTTTCAACTTTAGCAAGTTCTTCTAAAATATAAGGAATATGTGCTGGGTCTGCTTCAATTAATACATAGGCTTTCGCTTTATCTTTTAAGTCTACATCTTTTAAAAGCTCTGAAAATGTAATTGGAACTTCATTTAGTTTTTCTTCCATTTCTATCCTCCAGTTATAAGATATATTTACTTAAGTCTTCATCTTGAACTATATCTTCTAATTTAGATTGAACAACCTTTTTATCAATAATTATAGTTTGTCCTTTTAAATCTGGTGCTTCAAATGAATAATCTTCCATAATTCTTTCAAGAATTGTATGTAGTCTTCTTGCCCCTATATTTTCAGTTTTTTCGTTAACTTCTTCGGCAATTCTCGCAATTTCTTCTATTGCATCATCTGTAAATTCTAAGTTTACTCCTTCTGTTTCCATTAGAGCTTTATACTGTTTTATAAGAGCATTTTTTGGTTCTGTAAGTATTCTTACAAAATCATCTTTTGTTAAAGCTTTTAATTCTACTCTTATTGGAAATCTCCCTTGAAGTTCTGGAATTAAATCTGACGGTTTAGATAAATGGAAAGCTCCAGCAGCTATAAATAAAATGTGGTCTGTCTTTATTGGACCGTATTTTGTAGAAACAGTTGTACCTTCTACTATTGGGAGTAAGTCCCTTTGAACCCCTTCTCTTGAAACATCAGGCCCAGATTTTGAAGATTTACCAGCTACTTTGTCAATTTCATCTATAAAAACAATTCCATAATTTTCTGCTCTATAAACCGCCTCTTGAGCTACTTCATCCATATCTATAAGTTTTTCTGCCTCTTCATTTTTTATGTATTTTAATGCATCTTTAACTGTCATTTTTCTTCTTTTCTTTTTACTAGGAGCTAAAGATGAAAATAAATCCTTTAACTGATTTTCAATATCTTCCATTCCTGGAGCTATAACTCCTCCAACAATCGCAGGCTTTTCATTTACTTCTATTTCTACAACCTTATCATCTAGTTTTCCTTCTTTTAAAAGTTGTCTAAATTTTTCTCTAGCAGGAGATTCTTCTGGTTCTTCTTCCTCTAATGTTCCTAGTCTTCTTACTTTTCTTGGAACTAAATAATCTAATATTTTTTCTTCTGCTATTTCCTGTGCCTTTTCTTCTACTTGAGCAAGTTTTTCTGCCTTTACCATTTTAAATGATGCTTCTGCAAGTTCTCTTATAATTGCTTCAACATCTCTACCAACATAACCTACTTCTGTAAATTTCGTAGCTTCAACTTTTATAAATGGAGCATTCACTAAAAGGGCAAGTCTTCTTGCTATTTCAGTTTTACCAACACCAGTTGGTCCTATCATAAGTATATTTTTAGGAATAACTTCATCTCTTAACTCTTCTGGCAGTTTTTGTCTTCTCCATCTATTTCTTAACGCAATTGCCACTGCTTTTTTTGCTTCTTTCTGTCCTACTATATATTTATCGAGCTCCTGAACTATCTGCTTTGGGGTTAGCTCTTCTTTTATATTCAATTTAATTTGCCTCCTTTTCCTTTTTATATTCAAAACTTGCCCTTATAAATTCTCTAAATATAGGATGAGGCGAAAAAGGTTTACTTTTGAATTCTGGATGAAATTGACATCCTATAAACCATCTATGAGATGGT
Organism: Hydrogenothermaceae bacterium; assembly: GCA_015490675.1. Lineage (GTDB taxonomy): Bacteria > Aquificota > Aquificia > Aquificales > Hydrogenothermaceae > Hydrogenothermus. Next base: position 4,095 of record WFXI01000287.1, on the reverse strand, counting down.
ATTTCAACAATTTCAGGTAATTTTTTTGCTGTATACTCTCCAGAAACTACCAATCCTTTTTCTTCTAATAGTTTCTTATATTCAGTATTAAATTCATACCTATGTCTATGTCTTTCATAAATTTCTTTTTGTTTGTATATATCATAAGCTAATGTTCCTTCTTTTAGAGTGCACTTATAAGCACCAAGTCTCATAGTTCCACCTTTTTTATCTAAATTTTTCTGTTCTGGCATTAAATCTATCACTGGATAAGGTGTTTGTGGGTCAAATTCTGTAGAATTTGCTCCTTCTAAACCTGCTACATTTCTAGCAAATTCAATAACTGCAACTTGCATACCTAAACATATTCCAAAATATGGAATGTTATTTTCCCTAGCAAATCTAACAGCTTTTATTTTTCCTTCCACTCCCCTATCTCCAAATCCTCCAGGAACAAGTATTCCATCCATATTTCCTAAAAATTCATTAATATTTTCATCTGTTAAGTCATCAGCTCTAACCCAATGAACATTTACCTTTACTTTATTCGCAATACTTGCGTGTATTAATGCTTCATCGATACTTTTATATGCGTCTTTTAACTCTGTATATTTTCCAATTATTGCTATATTAACTTCAGAAGAGGATTTTTCTATTTGATTAAGTGTACTTACAATTTTTTTCCATTTTGATAAATCTGGTTCTCTATATTCAATGTTCAATAGGTTAGAAATAACTACATCTAATTTTTCCTTTTTTAAATGGAGAGGGATTTCATATATAGTATCTAAATCTGGTGCTGATAAAACTGCATCCTCGTGAACATTTGTAAATAAGGCAAGCTTTCTTTTTATAGCTTTTGGAAGGGGTTTTTCAGCCCTACATATTAGAACATCTGGCTGAATACCTATAGCCCTTAATTCTTTGACAGAGTGCTGGGAAGGTTTTGTTTTTAACTCTCCAGCTACTTTAATATAAGGAACATACGTTAAGTGTATAAACATAGAATTTTCTCTTCCTTTTTCTAAAGACATTTGTCTAATTGCTTCTAAAAATGGAAGACTTTCTATATCCCCAACAGTTCCACCTATTTCAACTAAAACAATTTCTGCATCCGCAGATGCTTTTTCTATTGCCCTTTTTATTTCATTTGTAAAATGAGGAATTATCTGAACTGTCGCTCCTAAATATGCTCCTCTTCTTTCTTTCTCCAAAATTTGATAATAGAGTTTTCCAGATGTTGCATTGTTGTATTTTGTTAAAACTACATTTGTAAATCTTTCATAGTGCCCTAAATCTAAATCTGTTTCTGCTCCATCTTCTGTAACATAAACTTCTCCGTGTTGGTAAGGGTTCATTGTCCCAGGGTCAACATTCAAATATGGGTCGAGTTTTAAAAATGTGATTTTATAGCCCATAGCTTCAAGTATTGCACCAATTCCTGCAGATGTAACTCCCTTTCCAAGAGAAGAAAGAACTCCTCCAGTGATGAATATAAATTTCTGCAAGTTTTTACCTCTAATATTTTTTCACAAGCTAATATTTTATCAATTTTTAAAGTATAATTTTTAATCAAAAAACTTATGAAGGTAAGATATGAAGAAAGAAAAATTACCTTTAGAAGAAAATGTTGACATTGAATTTGAATATAAATTACTTCATTTTTATGACCAGATAAAACCCTATTTAAAATTTATTATTGCAGGATTTATTTTAGTAATTTTACTTTTAATTGGATATATCTATCAAAAATCAAAATTTCAAGAAAAGCTAAATTTGGCAGGTTCTAAAATTTATGAAATATCAAAAAATATAGAAAATAAAAATTTTGAAAAAGCGAAAAAACTGATAGATAAATTTAAGGAAAATTATGCAGGAACTCCTTATGTAAAACTTGCAAATGTTTATGAGATAAAAATACGAAGAGAACAAAATAAAAATTTAGATAAAAACATTATTCAAAATACAAAAAATTTATTTGAAACAGACCAATTAAAAGCATTTTTCACTGAATTTGAAGGGTATTTAGAGTTTAAAAATAAGAATTACAATCAAACAAAACAAACTTTAGATAATATAAAGCAAAATCATTTTAATTACTTATCAGCTTTACTTTTAAAAGGAATAACTCTTGAAAAATTAGGACAAAAAGATAAAGCAAAAATAGCTTTTGAAGAAATAAGAGAATTATCAAAAAATAAGTTTAGATACTTTTATGACATAACAAATAACTAGAGGTTAAAAATGGAAAAAAAAGAATTTTTATACGAAGGTAAAGCAAAAAAAATATACAAAACAGAAGACCCAAATCTCTTAATAGCAGAATATAAAGACAGTGCTACAGCTTTTGATGCAATAAAAAAGGCAACTATAGAAGGTAAAGGAGTTTTAAACAATACAATTGCATCTTTTTTCTTTGAACTTTTAAATAAAAATGGAATACCTACCCATTTTGTTAAAAAACTTTCAGATAGAGAAATGCTGATAAAAAAGGTAAAAATCATACCTGTTGAGGTTGTAGTAAGAAACTTAGCAGCAGGTTCTATTGTAAAAAGATTAGGTATAGCAAAAGAAACTCCTTTTAATCCTCCACTTATTGAATTTTTCTTAAAAAATGATGAACTTCACGACCCTTTGATATGTGAATCTCATATATATGCTTTAAACTTAGCTACAGAGGAAGACATCAAATTAATGAAAGAATTAGCACTCAAAGTAAATGAAATATTAAAAGACTTTATGAAAAAACAAGGCATAATCCTTGTTGATTTTAAATTAGAATTTGGAAAAACTGAAGATGGTCAAATAATTCTTGCAGATGAGATATCACCTGATACATGCAGATTTTGGGATGAAAAAACAAAAGAAAGTTTAGATAAAGATAGATTTAGATTTGACCTTGGAGACTTAATAGAAGGCTATAAAAAAGTTCTAGAAAAAATCCAAGGGGAAAATAATGCAGAAAGTTAGAAAAGCAGTAATTCCTGTAGCAGGATTTGGAACAAGATTTTTACCTGCAAGTAAAGCTACGCCTAAAGAAATGATGCCTATTGTTGATAAACCTATCATCCAGTATATAGTTGAGGAAGCTGTAGATTCAGGAATAGAGACAATTATATTTGTTACAGGAAGGCACAAAAGAGCAATAGAAGACCATTTTGATTATGCTCCTGATTTAGAAGAAACCCTTGAAAGAAGCGGGAAAAAAGAATTAGTAGAATTAATTAGAAGAATATCCAATATGGCAGAATTCATATATGTAAGACAAAAAGAACAACTTGGTCTTGGCCATGCAATATTAACTGCAGAGCATGCTGTTGGAAATGAACCTTTTGCTGTTTTACTTGGTGATGAGCTTATAATTAATGAAAAAAATCCAGGTTTAAAGCAGTTAATAGATGTTTATTATAAATTTGGGAAATCAGTAGTCGGAACTACAGAAGTTCCTAAAGAAGATACAAGTAAATACGGAATAGTAGATGGAAAACTTATTGAAGATGGATTAAGACTTGTAAACTATATGGTAGAAAAACCTTCTCCAGAAGAAGCACCTTCAACTTCTGCAATTATAGGAAGGTATGTTTTAACTCCTGATATATTTGATGCTCTAAAGAAAACACCATTTGGAAAAGGAGGAGAGCTTCAACTAACAGATGCACTTATGATACTTAGAGAAAAAGAGGTAATTTATTCTAAAGATATAGAAGGTATAAGGCACGATACAGGAAACAAATTAGGATACATAAAGGCAATTGTAGATTTTGCTTTAGAAAGAGAGGATACTAAAGAATTTATGAAAAACTTAATTTTAGAAAAAGCAAAAAAACTAAATGAAAAATAACTTCAAAACAAAAAAAAGATTTGGTCAGCATCTTTTAATATCAGAAGGAATCATTTCAAAAATAGTTGATGAAATACAAGTAAAAGACACAGATGTTGTTGTAGAAATAGGAGTAGGAACTGGGCAATTAACAAAAGAAATATTAAGAAGAAATCCAAAAGGTTTATATGGAATAGAAATAGATAAAACAGCCTATCCAATTATTGAAGAAAAGTTTTCTGAATATGAAAATTTTAAACTTATTAAAGATGATTTTTTTAATGTAAATTTATTTG
>WFXI01000286.1 GCA_015490675.1 Hydrogenothermaceae bacterium | reverse complement strand
TTCCTATGCATTCTTCTCCTTCTACTGTAATTGTTACTGTTTTAAAAGGAGAAGGAAACTTTTTTATAGAAAATGAAGAAAATTTTGTATCCCTGAAATTAGGTGAAAGTTATTTATATAAACCTAAACAACCACACGGATTCATAGCTTTAAAAGATATGGTTGTTCAGGCAGTTATATCACCAAATCCATCTGTTACGAAAGTTAATTTAAAATAGAAAGCCCATAAAGGGCTTTAACTTAATATTTTGTGCTTATTCTATTGAGAAATTTTTATTAAACATTCATCTGGGTTAACTTGGTCACCTTCTTTAACATACACTTCACTTACTGTTCCATCTATTGGTGAGTGGATTTCATTTTCCATCTTCATAGCTTCAACAATTAGTAATACATCTCCTTTTTTGACTTTATCTCCTGGAGATACTTTAACGGAAACAACTTTTCCAGGCATTGGGGAAGATACATCCCCAACATCAACAGCTTTTGGCCTTTTTCCAGTAGGTGTTCCACCTGCTGTTGGTAAACTTTCGTAACCTTCTCCAACTTCTATTTCTCTTAAAGGTTGAACTAAAGCTTCTTCTAGTCTTCCATCTATTCTAATAAAGTAAGGTTTTCCACCTTCTACAGGATTTCCTACACCTGCAATTTGGATATGGTACTGTTCACCGTGCAGTGTAATATTAAATTCTATAGGAGCTTTTGTAGAACAATCGCCTGTATCTTCTGTCAATTCTTCAACTTCTGGAGGAAGTGCTTCTCCTTTTTCGTAAGCTTCCCTCCACTCGAAAAATTCTTTTGCTACTTGAGGGAATAAACAGTAAGATAAAACATCTTCTATATTTCTAGCTCCTACTTTGTATGCTTCTTCTGCACATTTGTCTAGCTCTGGTTCTAGTAAGTCAGCAGGTCTTACTGTAATTGGTTCTTCATCTCCAATTATTAATTTCATTATTTCTGGTTTTATAGGAGCAGGTGGTCTTCCATATAGGCCTTTTACATAATCTCTTGTTTCTTTTGTAACTACTTTGTATCTTTCTCCTTGTAAAACATTTAACAGGGCTTGAGTTCCAACAATTTGAGATGTTGGAGTAACTAAAGGAGGATATCCTAAATCTTCTCTAACTCTTGCAACTTCTTGTTTTACCTCATCTAACTTATCTAAGGCATCATTTTCTTGTAGTTGGGCTATAAAGTTAGACATCATTCCACCAGGAATTTGGTGGATTAAGACCTGTGAGTCAGGCCATTTTTCCGCAGTATCATATTTTTTATATTTTTTTCTAACTTCTTTTAAATATTCTGCTACCTCTGAAACTATATCTAAATCTATATCAACTTCATATCCAAATTCTCTTAATACATGAACCATTGTTTCACAGGCAGGATGGGCAGTAAGCCAAGACCAAGTAGATACATCTGTATCTATAATATCGCAACCTGCTTCAACCGCTTTTAGACAAGACATTTCAGCCATAGCAGCAGTAGTTTGAGCGTGTAAATGAACCGGTAATTTAACCTCTTCTTTTAATCTTTTAACTAGTTCATATGCTACTTTAGGGGATAATATTCCTGCCTGATCTTTTATTGAAATGATATCTGCACCCATATCTTTTAATTGTTTGGCAATATTTACATAGTAGTCAACTGTATGAACAGGACTTATTGTGTAAGAAAGAACCGCCTTTACAGTTTTACCTACTTCTTTAGCAACAGAAATAGCAACTTCCATATTTCTAACATCATTTAAAGCATCAAATATCCTAAATACATCTATTCCATTATCAGCTGCTCTTTTTACAAATTCTTCAACAACATCATCTGCATAATGTCTATAACCAACTATATTTTGTCCTCTAAGAAGCATTTCTAAAGGAGTATTTGGAGCAACTTCTTTAATTTTTCTAAGTCTTTCCCATGGGTCTTCTTTTAGATATCTAAGGCAAACATCAAATGTAGCACCACCCCATACTTCTAAAGACCAGAAACCAGCTTTATCTAATTTTTCAGCAGCTGGAAGTAAATCTTCAGTTCTAACTCTGGTAGCTAATAAGCTTTGTTGCCCATCCCTTAGTGTTACATCTGTTATAGCAACCTTTCTTCCCATAGGTAATCTCCTAAATTATTAATTTAGCATTAAGTAGTATTAAAATATTCATCAACCACCCTATTATATCAAAATAGAGATATTAAACATAATAAGGGGTATTTAAAAGTTGAAACTTATTTATGGTAAAGGCTCTACTGGACAAGCTTTAGCAAACTTTTGCGAAAAGAAAAATATAGATTATGTAGTTGTTGATGATAATGATTTTAAACCTTCTATGTTAAATAATATCGACGAGATTATTGTTTCTCCAGGAATTCCTTTTTTTGCTGATATTTATAAACTAGCGAAAAAAAATAAAATCCCTATAATTGGAGAAATAGAATTTGCATATAGATATAAAAAGGGGAAGATTATTGCAATTACAGGTACAGACGGAAAATCAACAACTTCAAAACTGGTTTATGATGTACTGAAAGATTTTTACAATAATGTCTTTATAGGAGGTAACTACGGAATACCTTTTATATCCTTTGTAGATAATCTTACAGGTGATAGTATTACAGTTTTAGAGGTTTCATCTTTTCAACTTTATTCAACGAAAGCTTTTAAACCAGATATTGCAGTAATACTAAATATAGATGTAGACCATTTAAACTGGCATAAGAAGTTAAAACATTATGTATGCTCAAAATTAAAAATTACTAAAAATCAAACGGACAAAGATTATTTAATCATAAACGAAAACTTAAAAAAGCTATCATTTAAAACTAAAGCACAAGTTTTGGAAATAGATATAAAAGAAACAGATTTTCTTAATACAGAAAAGCTAAACCTAAAGGGTAAACATAACTTAGAAAATATATCTGTTGCTATAAAGATTGCTAAAATTTTAGAGTTAGACCTAGAAAAAGTAAAAAAAGCAGTAGAAAATTTTAAACCTTTGGAACATAGATTAGAGTATTTAGGAAATTTCAACGGAAGGAAAATATATAACGATGCAAAGTCTACAACTGTTCAAGCTACCAAGAAGGCTATAGAAGCAATGGATAGCCCTGTTATTTTAATAGCTGGAGGTATTGATAAAGGAGGTAATTTTAAAGATTTGGTTGATGTATTAAGGAAAAAAGTAAAGTTAGTTGTTCTAATAGGTAAAGATAAAGAAAAAATACATAAACAGATAAATTTTCAAAAAACATTATTTGCAAGCACCTTAGAAGAAGCATTAAATATTTCAATAAAACATTCCGATAAAGGAGATACAATTTTATTTTCTCCTGCATGTGCAAGTTTTGATATGTTTAAAAACTACATAGATAGAGGAAATCAATTTAAAAAACTAGTAAAGAAGTTAAATGATAGCTAACATATATTTTGACCGCTTACTATTTTTTCTTTTTTTAGTACTTGTTATAACTGGTGGAATATTTGTATATAGTGCTGTTTCTATAGATGTATTTTATAA
>WFXI01000285.1 GCA_015490675.1 Hydrogenothermaceae bacterium | reverse complement strand
CTTCTCTATAATTTCTAAATAAGTCTGTGTAAAATCATAAAAATCTTGAAGAATTTGTCTCATATCTTCATTTTTATTAGTATCCGTAGCCATAACCATTACCCCCTATTTATGTTATGAATTATTTTTTCAACACATTCAGGTCGTGTAAAAATAAAAAAGTAATTTATATCTTTACCTATAATTAATACTCCCTTATATCTATTTATTTCTTTAAAATTTCTCCCTAATAATTTAGACATAATTAAAACAGATATGTATTTTACTAACACTTCATATGTCAAAATAAACAATAAGATTAATCCAATTAATATTTCTTTTTTCACAAGAAAATACACAGCGGAAAACAAAATAAAAACTCTTGCAAAATTGAATATATAGTTTAAAACTTTAATTCTCATTATAAAAAATTGATACTTAAAAAAAATTTTACTTTTATCGTATAATGGAAATTGAAAATAAAAAATACTAGAAATTTCATTAAATTTAACATACTTATCTTCAACATAGAATCCTTCTTTACTTAATATTAATTTTGCAGACGAAAAATCAGATAAGGAAATTATTAAATTTTTTAGTTTAATTAATGAACTAAAAAAAAGATAAATAAAAGGAATTAATATAAGAAAGTTTATAATATCTTCTCTTTTTCCTTCCCCCAAAGGCATAAAAACAAATATAACTATAGATGCATATAATTCTGTTATTATATAATATATTCTTGAATAAACATAGTATAAGTTCTCACATTCATAAAAGTCAGTTTTATTAATATTATTATTAATACTTAAATGCTTTTCATATCCCAATTACATTCCCCATTTGACTTTTTATATTTTTTCAATTTACCAGAAATATGTTTTGTTTTACAATACTAATTTTTGAAATCCATCCTGTCTTTTCCCTAAATCCATCCCCATCAATGTCAAACATTGCGTTTGAACTATCCAGCCTTATTGTCTCTATACCATCTCCGTCTAAATCTACTACCAGCGGATCTCCGTAGATGGCTCGCCTTAGGAGAACTTTACCCCTTAATTCTGTGAAGTTTGTAAATAGATTGTCCATTAATTCATTTGATGGTTTACTTGTAATTAGATCATATATTAAACTTCCATTTAATAATTTGTCTAAGAATTCCATAGCGTCTATGTTCTCTGACTGTTTCCATAGCCGATCGAGAAAATCATTCATTTTACTTCCTACTATAGTTGCAGCAATTGCAGATACTAAACCTATAGCAACAAGTGTAGGAGTTGAAACTGGAAGTATTGCTGCTGCTAATATTCCTGCTAAAGCTCCAGATGCACCTCCACCTGTAGAAGTTACAATAGCTTGGATTAAACTCTCTCCCTGTTGAGTACTTTTAATAACATCTATAAAAATTGATATTCCGAGATCTTTTATTGTAATTACTGTTGGGATTTTAATATCAAATTCTTTTTTTAAGACATTGTCTATAGTATTAATGATCGTATCCTTTGTTGTATTGTAGCCATCAAACAACGTATCTATGTTTATAATCTTCCTATTTGTGTCTTTTTTTTGTTAGTATCTCTATTATTTTCTAATATAAGGATCAACATTGTATGGACTTTTAAAAATAAGATTATCTTTTTCTTCATCATAAATGATATAAATGGGTTTTAACCTATAAACATTGTTTACAGTTTTGTTATTATTGGTTTCCATTTTATTTTACCTCCCGCATTTTTAATTAATTTTTCTATCGTGTTTAAACTTGATTTGTCCTCAACTAAAACAAAAAAACCTTCTATCATAAGAGGACTATTAAGCTTTTTATTGTTAACTTTATTTCTGACATCTACTTGAACTTTTAATGGTATATATATAATGCGGTAATTTATACCATATCTGAGTAGTAAAAATATACTCACAATTAATTGAAAACTTACTTCAAAAGGAATTGCAAAAAAAACATAAAAGAAAATTCTTAATTTGTCTGTCAATTTAAAAAACCAATTTGGGTATATATTTTTAGGAGCAATTTCTTTTATAATTTCAGAATAGCTACTCTGTCTTACAAAGCAACTACCTAAGCCAAACGTCTTTAGAAAAGTTGTATTTTTATAGTGAACCTTTTCTTTTAAAAAACCTCCATTGACTTCACCAAAAATAGTTTTAAAATTAACTTCACAACTTATTTCCAGATATTCTTTACAAAACTTTACTATAGGTAAATTTTTATCTTTATATTTTTTTAGACTATCCCAATCCATTGAAAAAGCAGATAGAACCAAAGAATACATGATAAGGTAATAATAATTTTCATTAAAAAATATTTCATAGTTTATATAAACAAACCCTATAACTCCAATAATGATACCTACAAGTGTCGTATAATATGGAAGTTTGCTTTCTACAACCAAAACAGGTTTATCATGCTGGATTTCTTGATTATTATTTTCTGCTTTTATGTTTTCTTTGTTTCCCATTAAATTCCTCTTTTATTAGTGTTAATTTGCCAGATATCCTCCCAGAGAATGTCCTACTGCATAAACATTATCGCTTTCGCTTATTAATCCCTTGTCTTTTAAATCGTTTATCCATTTCTGTGCTACTTTTAACTGCTCAGGAGCTTTTCCCATTAGAATATCTATATCATTTGCTCTATCCTTGGTATTAGTCCAACCTTCTGTTCCTCTAAAAACTATGTATTTATTCCCCTGTTCATCCTCAGCTAAAAATGCATATACCCCTGTTTCCGTGTCGTTTAGAATCGCTAAATCGTTATTAACAATTTTTATATCCTTTAATTCAAAAGGAACAGCGTTTTGAGGATAAGCCTTACCTATTTTTTCTCCCACTTTCAACTTGTCTTTATAAGCAGCATCGGATAAATAAGCGAACCTAATCAAATCATCAATAGTTAAATTGTTCTTTCCCATGATTATTTACCTCCTAATTGTTATAACGCTTTAAATTTTTTATAAATTCTTCTGAATTTTTTATCTTGAATAAAAAACTACCTGATGGAAATACATCTGTTAACATATCCTCAAGAAACACCCATTCACCTTGATACTTGCATAAATAGATACCT
>WFXI01000284.1 GCA_015490675.1 Hydrogenothermaceae bacterium | reverse complement strand
TATTATATATACTATACATTAAAAAAACTACCAAAATAAGATTAATTATATTGATTGTAGAAGATATAGCATGTATATTTTTAAATTTAGCTTTAAACTCTTCTGCTTTTTTTTCCTCTCCTGAATCTTTTAAAGCATAGTACTTATTAATTGTAGCCTGCCCTAAAGGAAAAACTGTCTTATGCAAAGCCATATAGGAAATTATAACAATAGATAAAATAATTATTGGCACTTTTAACTTATTTATAATGTTCTTATTTTTTATTGATAATATAGCAATCAGAGAATATACAATTAGTCCTATTATCCATCCAGATGCAAAATAATAGGGGAAGATGGTATTCATAACTTCCCCTGCAAGTCTTGAATCGAAATTTGAAAATAAATTTGGAGCTAAAACAAATGTTAAAAAGATATTAAATCCAGCTAATATCCCAAGTAATAATAAGATTAAAAACTTAACAATTTTAACCAACTAATTCTAACCCACTAAAGAAAAATGGTATTTCATACTCCGCTGAATCTTTAGAATCTGAACCGTGGACAGCATTTTCTCCAATATTTGTTCCATATAGCTTTCTTAAAGTTCCTTCTTCTGCTTCTTCTGGGTTTGTTGCTCCCATTATTTCTCTAATTCTTGCAATTGCATCTTCACCTTCCCATACCATAGCAACAATAGGTCCTGAAGACATAAAAGTTGTAAGTTCATCAAAGAAAGGTCTTTCTCTATGAACATAGTAAAATTTTTCCGCCTGTTCTTTAGTTAATTTTAATTTTTTTAATGCAACAAGCTTAAATCCTTGTTTTTGAACATGTGCAATAATTTCACCTTCTACACCTTTTTTTACAGCATCAGGTTTAATTAGCATCAAAGTTCTTTCTACTGCCATATATACCTCCGTTTAGTTAGTTTTTATTTTCCTTTTCCTTAGATAGTATCTTATAAAAAGAAAATACATTCAAGCCTATAACAATAAGCCACGATACAGCCATAAATATAGCTCCGTATGTATTAAGTAGATGCTGAGACATTTTCCTTACCTCTCTTATTCCAAGCAAGTTTTACAAGGATAATAGATATTATTATTAAACCAATTATAAACCCTCTAGCTATCCATACATTTAAATCATTTTCAGAAAGTTTTGCTGGGAGTTGTTGTATAGACCAGGATAGCAAGATTATTATTAAAAGTGCTGGAGCTACATATTTCATTATGTAATAAAATACAGATGGAATTTGTATATCATTGTCTCTTGTTAACTCATTCCAAGCTTTTTTAGAGTTATAAAACCAGAAAAATACCAATGCTTCAAGTAAAGCAAAAACTACAAGACCAAAAGTTCCAACCCAAAAATCCATTTCATCTAAAGCTTTTTTAATAAAGATAGGAATATGAGCTGTGATAAATAAAAACGCTCCAAGAACTAAAACAGCTTTTTTTCTAGAAAATTTAAACTCATCTTCTAAAAATGCTATTGCAGGTTGAGCTAAAGCTATTGAAGATGTTATTCCTGCAAAAAATAAGAGTAAAAACCATAAAAATCCAAAAAACTCTCCATAAGGTATATTTGCAAAAATTGCAGGTAAAGCCATAAAACCAAGATTAAATGCACCATTTTCTGCTATATGCTGTGTTCCTGCAACTCCAAAGAATATTACAGAGGCAACAATTCCAATTGATGCTCCTAGAATCACCTCTGCAAACTCGTTTACAGAAGCCCCTGCCACTCCGTTTAATGCAATATCATCTTTAGGTCTAAGATAAGATGCATAGGTTAAAATAGCTCCAAAACCAACACTCAAAGTGAAAAATACCTGCCCTGCAGCGGCAAGCCAAACTTTAGGGTCTGTTAAAGCAGAAAAGTCTGGATTCCATAAGAAGCCAAGACCATCTAAAACATTTCTACCATCTGGGGAGCTTAAGGTAAATACTCTGATCATTAAAACAATTGCCATTATAAAAATTAATGGCATAGCAATTCTTGCTACTTTTTCAATACCAGCACTTACACCTCTAAATAAAATATAAAGATTTAATAAAAGAGTTATCACAAAAAATAAATATGTATACCATGGAACAGCATAAAATAAAGAACTATCACTATTTGCTCCAATAATACTCACTAAAAATGTTTCAAAAGGTTTTAAATAATCTTGAACATTTCCTTCAAGAGGAGTATGTGGAAGTTTCCCTATTAGGCTGAAAAAACTATAAAGTAAAGTCCAGCTTTCTATATAGGTATAGTAAATAACAACTACAAGTGGAATAATAACTCCTAAAATACCAATATATTTAGCAAGCTTAGATTTCCATAAACTATCAAAAACTGCTGGAGCTGTTCCATGACCTATTTTAGAGCCATATCTTCCTAAAGCCCATTCTATCCATAAAAGAGGTATCCCTAAAATTAAGAGACTAACCATATAAGGAATCATAAAAGCTCCACCACCATTATCAGCAGCCTGAACAGGAAATCTTAAAAAGTTTCCAAGACCTATAGCATTACCTGCTACAGCTAAAATAAGACCTAACCTAGTTCCCCAGTGTTCTCTATGTATCATTTTGTTTATTAACTCCTTGTTTTACTTGTTTTAAAGAGAAATTTCCTATAATATTTTACAATAGGAAGATATTATTAAATAATAAAATTAAATGGAAAAAGAAGAACTAAAAGAAGTTGGTAAACAGATTTTAAATATTGGTGTTGCTGTAATAGTTTTTGCAATAATTCAACCTTTAATGAAAAATGAACTGAATGTTGATGTTTTAGTTATTGCACTGTTTGTATACATTGCTTTAACTTTATTTGGAGCCTTTTTAATAAGAAAGGGGAGATAAAAAAATGAGTGAAACGAATTACTATATCTTATTATTTTCAATGTTGTTAATATCTGTTCTTTTTGTTGGCGGTATATTGCTTTATATAAATAGAGATGAAAAAAACTAATAAACTAATATTTAGGATATAAATGATGAAAATTTTTGCCATTGGAGTAAACTATAAAACAGCTCCTGTTGAAATAAGAGAAAAGCTTGCTTTTTCAAATGAAGAATATAATGAAATTTTAAAAGCTTTAATATCTTTAAACAGCGTTTATGAAGTTTGTGTCTTATCTACTTGCAACAGAGTTGAAATTTATGGAATAACTGATAATGAAGGGGAATTAAAACTAGAAGTTTTAAAAGCTTTGTCTAGTTTTTCCAATATACCTGAAGATGTTTTAGAAAAACATATGTTTTTCTATTTTGATGACAAAGCAATAAGACATATCTTTAGAGTTTCTGCAAGTTTAGACTCTATGGTAATAGGTGAACCTCAAATAGTTTGCCAGTTTAAGGATTCTTTCCAAAAAGCAAAAGAGTTAAAAACAGCAAGACATATATTAACTAGACTCTTTGATAAAGCTTTAAATGTTTCTAAAAAAATTAGAACCTCAACAGGTATTAGTAAAAGAGCCGTTTCCATAAGCTATGCAGCTGTCGAGCTTGCAAAAAAAATCTTTGGAGACTTGTCTGATAAAAATGTTTTACTAATTGGTGCTGGAGAAATGGCAGAACTAGCTGCCAAACATTTACACGATTTAGGGGTAAAACATATATTTGTTGCAAATAGAACTTTTGAAAAGGCTGTTGAGCTTGCAGATAGGTTTTCTGGAACTCCTATAAAGTTCGAAAAGTTTCCAGAGTTTTTACCAGAGATGGATATAGTAATAACATCTACCGGAGCTAGAAAACCTATTATTACCAAAGAAAGTTTTAAATCTGTAATGAAAAAAAGGAAAGGAGAACCTGTATTCATATTTGATATATCTGTGCCTAGAAATGTCGCTGAAGATGTAAATGAACTTGAAGATGTGTATTTGTATAATATAGATGACCTAAAAGATGTTGTGGATAAAAATTTAGAAGAAAGGAAATTGGAGGCTGCAAGAGCTGAATTTATTATAGATGAAGAAGTTAGAAAATTTGAAAAATGGTTGTCGCAAATAAAAGTTGCTCCTACTATATCTAAGGTTAGAAATTTTGCAGAAGAAATAAAAAATTACCAGCTGGAAAAACTTTTTAACCAGATGCCATATCTAAATGAAAAAGAAAGGGAAAATATAGAGCTTGCAGTTAACGCAATAATAAATAAACTACTTCATAGACCTACTGCATATATAAAAGATAAAGCACATTCTGAAAACGCTGAAGAATATATAAAAATATTTGAAGAAATGTTTAGTCCTAAATGGGAAACCAGAAAAAAACAAACTAAAACTTATAAAAAGTGAAAAAGGTATTCTTATTTACAGTAATTTTTTTCCTTGGAGCTTTTTTATTTGGAATAATTATAAAAAAAATAGAATTTGGGAAAATAAAATCTATAACTTTTGAAGGTTCTAAAATTCAAGATTTTGTTCTAGTTAATAAAAACTCAAATAAAACTTATTTTGTAGGAGAAAAAGCCATAGAAACAGAAAAATACTTCATAATTTCCAATTTAAGTGGATATATAGAAAAAAGTAATAGAAAAACCTATATATCTTCAGAAAAAGCAAATTTAAATAAAAAGGAAAATTTAGCTAAATTATATAAAAATGTAAAGATAACTATGAATAGTACGAATTTATTAACAACTGAATTAACTATAAACTTAAAAAAACAAATTGCATATGGAAATGATTTATGTAAAATAACAACTGGCAAATCTCTTACCACAGGTAAGAATATATTTATAAATCTGAAAAGAGAAATACTAAAACTTGAGAATGTAAAAACTATTATTGAGAGGTGAAGTTGAAAAGATTTGTATTAATTATACTACTAGTTTTTAACTTTACATTTTCAGCTCAAGTTAAAGATAAAAATATAACACCAACATTAATAGAAGCAGATAAGCTAAAATATGACAATAAAAATGCACTTGCTATTTACAAAGGTAATGTAATAGTAAAAAGGGGAGATTTTACTTTATGGGCAGACAAAATGTATATATACTTTTCTAAGAAAAAACAAGATAAAAAGGAAGATAAATCGCAACTTGAAAAAATAGAAGCTATAGGAAATGTTAGATTTAAAAAAGGGGAGTATGTAGGAAAATCAGAAAAAGCAGAGTATTATGAAAATGGAAGATACATAAAATTAATAGGGAAAGCAACCCTAGAAAAAAAGGGTAATAAGGTAGAAGGAGATATTATTACATATTACCTTGATACAGAAGAAGCATTTGTTAGTGGTAAAAATAGAGTTAGAACAATAATTATAAATGAGAATGGGGGACAATGAATTACCTAGAATTTTTTGGCTTAAAAGAAGACCCTTTTAAAATAACACCAGATCCTAAGTACTTTTTTCCTTCTAAATCACATA
>WFXI01000283.1 GCA_015490675.1 Hydrogenothermaceae bacterium | reverse complement strand
GATTTTCTTTCTTTTTGGAAATCTTAACTTCCATCTCTTTTTCAATAGTTTTCAACTGTTTTTTTAGCTTTTTAATCTCCTTCTCAGCTTTTTCTATGTTTCTTAATAGATCTCTGTATATCTGAACTTCTTTTTTTGCTAAATCTGAGGTCGTAGAGTTCAGATCTTTAATCATTTCCTTTAAAAACTTTTTTACCTGTTTTGCTGTTTTCTTACCTTGTTCTTCTTCATCCCATTCTTCTATCTCGTCTAAAAGCTGGTTTAACTCTCCTTCTAATTCAGATATTTTCGTCTCTAATTCCTCAATTTCTTTTATTTCTTCTTGCAAAAAAGCATCTCTTATCATTTCATCTGTTATTAGGTTTTTATTCCAGCCTGTTGAGATAATACTTTTGAAATCGTATTTTAGCTCCTCCCACCAGTTTGCAAAAATTCCGATAGCCTTAAATCTGTTTAAAACTCCGATTTGAACAATCTGACTTTCTAAATCTTTCATAGATTTGTTTTTAAACTGTGCTATATTCGTATTTTTATCAAATTCTTTTATCTCTATTTTTACTTTCTCCCACCATTTATCTATGGTTTCGTAATGCTTTTGATAAACCTCTTTTAAGTTTTCATTATTCTCAATAATTTCTTTTATCTGTTCTTTTTCTAATCCTTCCTTAAACTCAAAATAATCATCATTTTTTTCGCTAAAGAATATCTTTTCAGATAGATTAAATTTATTTAGCAGTGGTTTATATACTTCCACCTCTCTTTTAGGCACTCCACCGTATAAATGAGCTTTCACATCTTGGATCTCTGGTGGTGGTGTGTTATCTACATATCTTCTTATATTTAGATTAAACTCATTTTCTTCTATCTCTTTAATATCAACTATTCTTGAATATTTAGGAATTTTTAATTTTTGGTGATAAACAGTAGCTATTTTTTCAATGTCTTCTGGCCTTAAGTAGTTCTGATTTCTTCCTTCTCCGTATTCTCTGTCTGCGTTTATGAAAAGTATTTTATTTTTCATTTTTTGAGATTTGTTTTTGTTTATAACAATAATACAGGCTGGAATTCCTGTGTTATAAAAGAGTTTTGGCGGTAGTCCTATTATCGCTTCAATAAGGTCATCTTTGATAATTCCTTCTCTGATAACTTTTTCCTGATTTCCCCTGAATAAAACTCCATGAGGCATAACTGTTGCAAGTATTCCATTTGATTTTAGACTTGCTATCATGTGTTGTAGAAACATAAGGTCTGCTTTTTTCCCGTTTTCTGGTGTAAAACCGTATTTAAATCTTTCTGGAAATTCCATTCCTTTTTTTGTGTAGTTTTGCGAAAACGGTGGATTTGCTAATATTCTGTCAAACTGTTTTATGTATCCATTTTCTTTAAAAGCTGGATTTGTTAAAACGTCTTCGTTTTCTATATGGGCATCTGGTATATCGTGGAGTATCATATTCATCTTACAGATAGACCAAGTGATACCGTTCAGCTCCTGTCCGTAAAGGCTAAGTTTTGTTTGATCCTGTCCGTTTTCTTCAACGAAATGTCTTGCTTCAATCAGAAAACCACCTGAACCAACCGTTGGGTCATAGACTGTCATTCCTTCCTGTGGCTGAACGATTTTTACCATCAGCTTTTTAACGCTGTCAGGTGTGTAAAACTCACCACCTTTTTTTCCTGCCGAGTCTGCAAACTGTCTTAATAGATATTCATAAGCCGCTCCCAAAAGGTCTGGAAATTCAAAATCTTCATTTCTCAATCTGTATTTATTGAAGTGGTGAATAAGGTCTATTAGCTGTTGGTCTTTTAGCTTCGTTTTTCCCTTTGGTGCGTTAAAGTCTATATGTCTTAAAACTCCATCAAGTTCGGGATTTGCATCTTCAAGTTTTCTTAAGGCTGTGTTTAGCTGGTTTCCTACATCTTCCTTTAGAATAAGGATATTTTCCCATCTGCTTTCAGGAGGAACAAAAAATGTTTCTCCATAACTGTTAGGATCTTCTAAAATCTCGTTTAATGTTTCTTTGTCTAAATATTTGTATTCTTCTTTTAGTCTTTCTCTTTTTTCTTCAAACACATCGGATAATCTTTTTAAAAATAACATTCCGAATATGTATTCTTTATACTCGGAGGCATCCATCTTGCCTCTTAATATGTCAGCCGCTCTAAATAAATGATTTTCAAGCTGTTTCAGAGTCAGTTTTTCTGTCATTTGTTTTCACCTTTAATCATAAATATCTTTTCTATGCCCAATTTTTAGGATATAAATTATTTTATTTTGCCAATCTACATCAAATAAAATTCTATAATCTCCAACTCTAAGCCTGTAATCAACCAATGGATGGGATTTTAAAGATTTAATATTTGTAATGTTTGAGAAATTTTCTATATCTTTCTGAAGGCTTTTAGCATAAAGGATTTTAAAGCTCACTTCCAGACTTCCTCATGGGTAAGCACTTCTCCTTTTTTTATTTCTTCTCTTCTTTCTTCTATCTCTTTTCTCAATTTTGAGTATTTTTTTTGCTTAAATAACTCCTTTGCAAATTTAAAAAGTTTCTCCTTGTCTTTTTTATCCAGATGTTGAAGATAAAATTCTAATGTTTCGTTCATAGCAACCACCAATTTTTATATTTTGTAAAAAAGGTTTTTCTATTATTATAGCCTCCTTCATGTTTGAAGCAAATTTGATTTGTCTATAAATTATCTATTTTTAGTTTCTTTAATTATTTCATTTAGTAAGCTATCGCTTATATAAAATCCTTTTTCTCTTAATTCTAAAATTATCTCCAAAGGTTTATCAATAATCCTTTTTTTATTTGCCAAAAGAATAATTCCAATAGTTCCTACTATTTTAAATCCTAAATGTTTAGCAAACATACGAGGCTCTTTATTGTCAAGTATCAAAAGGTCGGCATTTATTTCCTGTGCTAAAACTTCTGCTTCTCCATAATCTAATACCGCCTGTAATACATTCGCTTCTTTTCTGTCTTTTATTTCTTTTATCTGTATCCAATCATCAACGGCTCTTTTAATTTCATTAACACCTGCTTTATTTTCGCCTTTTACAACAACTTCTTCATATACAGCTTTAGGGATAATTATTTTTCTAAAAAGGTTTTTTAATAGTTTTAATTGAGAAATTTTAGATAAAGCTATTAATGGAGAAGAATTTGAAATAACTTTTTTCATAATTCTTTCATGGTTTCCAAATCTTCTTTAAAATCTTCAACATCATATTTTAAAGGTATCTGGTTTTTTCTTAATCTTTCTATAAATTCCCATTTATTTAGTCCTGATAATTCCCGTGCTTTACCAAAGGATAACTTTCCCTTTTCATATAGATATAAAGCCATTTGTATTTTAAGTTCAGAGGAAATTTCATCTTTAGGAATATTCATTATTTTTATAACATCATCAGGTATATCAAGGGTTATTTTCATAGCGAAATCCTCAATTTTAAGTTTATTTGTAAATAAATTAGTCTATTTTTTGAAATTTTACCACTTTCTCAAACTTTAACCCTAACTTTACCTGTTAAGAGGTCTTCCATCAAGCCCTTTTTGATATGCTGGAGTTTTTCTTTGTAGGCTGTTTCTTTCTCAATTGTCTGGTCAATCTGGGATAAAATCTCTACTATGCGTTTTTGTTCGGGGAGAGGTGGAAGGGGGATTAAGAAAGTTTTTATATCATTTTTAGTAATGTTTGGATCTTTTCTTGTGCTGATAGCTATTTTTTTCCAATTGTTTCTCAAAAAAATTAAACAATAATTTAAAAATATTGAATTTATATTATCTACAGGAATTAATCCGCAAATTGCTTGATTAGTAGTTGCTTCTTTTTTTAATATTCCTGTTCTTCCAATTTGATTAAATCCACCATACATGGCAATTAGCACAGTATTAGGTGGTAATAATTTTAACGGATAATATTTAAAAACTTTTAGATTCAGTTTTTCTTCTGTATCTATAATAAACGAATTATTTAAATCAGTTGTTTTAACCCATAAAATACCTTTATCTGAAAAAAACTTTGTTTCTTTTCTTGAAGGTGTTAAACCTGTAAAAATTTTATCTTTAAAAATATCTCCCAACCTCACTACTTCCCATTCTTCTGGGATTTTGCCGAGTGGGGAGTTTTTGAATTTGTGAGTTTTTGGGTTTCGGATATTGCCGTTTTCGTCAATGCCTTTAGTAAGTAAATCCTGCATTAAACCTTGTTTTATTCTTTTGTATTTTTCAATTATCTTGTCCGTCTTCTCAATAGCATTATCCACAGTCTCCAAAATTTCAGCAATTTTTTGTTGTT
>WFXI01000282.1 GCA_015490675.1 Hydrogenothermaceae bacterium | reverse complement strand
TAGACAAAATTTTGGAAAACTATACAGAAGATGCTGAAATATATGACCCTAAAATAAAGGAACTTATGCCTGATAAAAAGGGACTTTTTGTAAAAGGAAAAGAAGAAATTAAAGATTATATAAATACTATATGGGTGTTTTTCCCAAATTTACAACTAAAACCTGTTGGGCTCTGGATAAAAGGGAAGATAAAAGGTGCAGAAGCGATTTTAGAGTATTTTATTTATCCTGATAAAGAAAAAAATGCATATACAGATGCAGTTGTTAAATTTTTCTTAGATGAGAACAATAAAATCAAAGGGGAATTTTTATATTACGGATTAGGATATACAGAAGATAAAAAAGAGGAAAAATAATGAAATGCCCAAAGTGTGGTTCTCTTAATGATAAGGTTATTGATACTAGACAATCTAAAGATGGAACTGTTATAAGAAGAAGAAGAGAATGTATTGATTGTGGAAATAGATTTACAACTTATGAAAGATTTGAAGAAGAAAAAATTATAGTTAAGAAAAAAAGTGGTGAAACTCAAGCATTTGATAAATCAAAAATTATAAGAGGAATACTACTCGCTGCAAAAAACAGACCTATAACTCAAAAACAGGCTGAAAATATAGCAGAAGAGATAGAAAGATTTCTAATAGATGAAGGAAAATTATTGGTTGAATCTACAGAAATAGGTGACTTAGTAGAAGAAAGACTAAGAGAATTAGACCCAATTACATATATTAGATTTAAATCAGTTTACAACGAATTTAAGGATATAAAAGATTTTGAAGAAACATTAAAAGAAATCAAAAAAGAAAAGGAAGAGTAAACAGGATTTTCTTATGGAAATACATACAGTCTTCCTTATGCTTTTTTTAATTTTTTTTCTTGCCAGAACTTTAGCTGAAATTTTTAATTATTTTAAGATTCCACCTGTTTTGGGAGAAATAACAGCAGGAATAATTCTAGGGCCATCCTTACTTGGATTAGTTGAACCAAATGAACTTTTAAAAATTCTCGCAGAAATAGGAATTGTTCTACTTTTATTTCAAGTAGGTTTAGAAACAGATATAAATAAATTGAAAAAGGCAGGAATTAAATCTACGATAGTTGCTTTTTCAGGAGCAATTTTACCTTTTTCATTAGGATTTATTATTAGCCACTATATTTTTAATGTCCCTTTAATGCCTTCTCTATTTATAGGAGGAACTTTAACAGCTACAAGTATAGGAATTACATTAAGGGTTCTAAAAGACCTTAAAAAGGAAAGAACAGGAATTGCACAAGTAGTTTTAGGTGCAGCAGTAATAGACGATATTATTGGAGTTATTTTACTTGTATTTATATACGATTTTACAATAACAGGTAGAGTGGATTTATATCAAATAGGAAAAGTTTCTTTATTTATTGTTATGTTTTTAATATTAGCACCAATAGTTGCCTATATATTTTCACATTTCCTTTCTAAAGTTGAAAAGAAATCCCAGCTTCCAGGGTTTATTCCTACTGTAATAATTTCTTTAATTTTACTTTTTGCGTATGCTTCTCACGCTTTTGGGGCCCCTGAAATTTTAGGGTCGTTTGCAGCAGGAATTGCATTATCTAGAAGATTTATTATTCCATTTGCAGCAGCAATGAAAAAAGATGAAAGGTTTTTAGAAAAAGTAGAAAGGGAAATGAATCCTATTGTTTATACATTTACACCTATTTTCTTTGTAATGGTTGGTGTTTCTATTAATTTAAAAGAAATAAATTTTGCTTCTGCTTTTTTCTGGATATTTGGATTAATACTGCTTATTGTTGCAGTTTTTGGAAAGGTAATAGGAGCTTACTTTATACCAAAAACTAAACTTTACAAAAAAACACTTATCGGAGTTTCTATGGTTCCTAGGGGTGAAGTAGGATTAATTTTTGCAGAGCTTGGAAGAACAAATGGAATTTTACAGGCAGATATATATGCAGTCTTGTTGTTTGTAATTATCATTACAACATTGGTTCCACCTTTTATTTTAAAATTCCTGTTTGAAAAATTTGAGGAGGTAAAGATTGAGCATACTTGAAGCAATTGTTTTAGGTATTTTAGAAGGATTAACAGAATTTTTGCCTATATCTTCTACAGGTCATTTAATACTTGCTTCCTGGATAATGGGTATAGAACAAACAGAAGCTCATGAAGCTTTTGAAGTCGCTATACAGCTTGGTTCAATTTTAGCGGTAGTATTTTTATATAGAGATGTGCTTTTTAAAAATATAGAACTCTGGAAGAAACTCATAATTGCATTTATTCCAACTGGGACATTAGGATTTTTACTTTACAAATTGATTAAATCTTTATTTTCACCAGTAGTAGTTGCCATTATGCTTATAGTTGGAGGTATTATATTTTTAATTGTTGAGAAATTTTACAAAGAAGAAAATCATCAAGTAAGTTCAATAGATAAAATCTCTTATAAGACAGCTTTCTTTATTGGATTTTTTCAATCTTTAGCAATGATTCCTGGAACTTCCCGTTCAGGTGCTACTATTATAGGCGGTATTTTGCTTGGGCTAAATAGAAAAACTGCTGCTGAATTTTCATTTTTACTTGCTGTTCCTACAATGTTTATAGCTACTTTTTACGATATTTATAAACACCATAATGAGTTTCAACTTGATAATTGGATAAATCTAGGAGCAGGTTTTATTACTGCATTTATTTTTGGAATTTTATCTATTAAATTTCTTTTGAAATTTATTTCTACACATTCTTTTATACCTTTTGGAATTTACAGAATAATAATAGGATTAATTTTCTTATATTTTGTCCTGTATAATAATTAAGTCCTTAAAAATAAAGGAAAAGGAGAAGAAATTGGAAAAACAAAACTACAAAAAAACCTTAACTGTAAATGGTAAATCTTACTCTTATTACTCAATAAAACAACTTCAAGAAGATGGATTTGCAAACATAGAAAGACTTCCTTTCTCTATTAGGATTTTAGTTGAAAATCTACTTAGAAATTTAGATGGCAAAGTTGTAAACGAAACTCATTTAAAAAATATTGCAAACTGGCAAACAAAATATGACACTCCTGTAGAAATACCACATCATCCTGCAAGGGTTATAATGCAGGATTTTACTGGGGTTCCAGGAGTTGTAGACTTAGCAGCTATGAGAGATGCTGCAAAAGAACTGGGACTTGACCCTAAAAAAGTTAATCCTCTTGTACCTGTAGATTTAATTATTGACCACTCTGTTCAGATTGATTTCTTTGGAAGTGAAGATGCCTATAGAAAAAACTTAGAGCTTGAATACAAAAGAAATAAAGAAAGATACCAGCTTTTAAAATGGGCTCAAAAAGCATTTGATAATATGAGAGTTTTCCCTCCAGGGTCAGGAATTATTCATCAAGTTAACCTTGAATATATAGCTAAAGTAGTTTTAACAAAAGAAGAAAATGGAGAAACAATAGCTTACCCTGATACTCTTGTTGGAACAGACTCACATACCACAATGATTAACGGTCTTGGTGTAATGGGATGGGGTGTTGGTGGAATTGAAGCTGAGGCTGTAATGCTTGGCCAACCTTACTATATGAAAATACCTGAAGTTGTTGGAGTTAAATTAACAGGAGAATTACCAGAGGGGGCAACAACAACAGATTTAGTTTTAACGATTACTCAAAAATTAAGAGAAGTTGGTGTTGTTGAAAAGTTTGTTGAGTATTTTGGAGAAGGTGTTAAAAAGCTATCTTTACCAGATAGAGCTACTATTGCAAATATGGCACCTGAATATGGTGCTACAATGGGATTTTTCCCTGTTGATGAAGAAACAGTTAACTTCTTAAAGTTAACAAACAGAGGCGAAATTGCAGATTTAGTTGAAGCCTATACAAAAGAAAATATGCTTTTCTACACAGGAAACGAAACACCTGAGTATTCTCAAATAATTGAAATAGATATGTCAACAATAGAGCCATCTTTGGCAGGACCTTCAAGACCTCAAGATAGAGTTTCTTTAAAAGATATGAAAAAGACATTTATTGATTTACTTAACTGTAACTATAACAGAGAAATTGATATAAAAGAAATTACAGCTTTTGAAGATGAAGCAGGTAAAGATTTAGAAATTGGAGAATGCAGAGTTCATAAAGGTAAAAAAGTAGTTAAAGTAAAACTTGACGATGAGGAAGTTGTTTTATCTGATGGTAGTGTTGTAATTGCTTCTATTACCTCGTGTACAAATACATCTAATCCATCTGTTTTAATTGGGGCAGGAATACTTGCTAAAAAGGCAGTAGAAAAAGGTTTAACAGTTAAGCCTTATGTAAAAACTTCCTTGGCACCTGGGTCTAGAGTTGTGGAAGCATACCTAAAAAAGGCAGGATTGTTACCTTATTTAGAAGCTTTAAGATTTCACATTGTTGGATTTGGTTGTACAACTTGTATTGGAAATAGTGGTCCTTTAAATCCAGAAATTGAAAAAGCTATAAAAGAAAATGACCTTATTGTATCTGCTGTTTTATCTGGAAATAGGAACTTTGAAGCAAGAATACATCCTGATGTTAAAGCAAACTGGCTTGCATCTCCTGTGTTAGTTGTAGCTTATGCAATAGCAGGAAGAACAGATATAGATTTAACTACAGAGCCTATAGGAAAAGACCCTAATGGAAATCCTGTTTACTTAAAAGATATATGGCCAACTCAAGAAGAGATTAAACAAGTATTAAATGAAGTTTTAACTCCAGAAATCTTTGAGGAAAAATATAGAAACATCTTAGATGGTGATGAATTCTGGCAAGCTCTAGAAGCTCCAACAGGTGAAACATTTGATTGGGATGAAAACTCAACATATATAAGAAAACCTCCATATTTTGATGGATTTAAATTAGAAGTAGAACCTCCAAAAGATATAAAAGGAGCAAGAGTTTTAGAACTACTTGGAGACAGTATAACAACAGACCATATTTCTCCAGCAGGTAAAATACCACCAGAATATCCAGCAGGAAAATACTTACTTGAAAGAGGTGTTCCTGTAGAAGAATTTAACTCTTACGGTGCTAGAAGAGGAAACCACGAAGTTATGGTAAGGGGAACTTTTGCCAATGTTAGAATTAAAAATAAACTAGTTGCTCCAAAAGAAGGTGGATATACTCTAAAACTCCCTGAAAAAGAAGAAATGTTTGTTTATGATGCATCTGTAAAGTATGCAGAAGAAGGAACTCCTCTCATTGTTTTAGGAGGAAAAGAGTACGGAACAGGTTCTTCTAGAGACTGGGCTGCAAAGGGAACACAACTTCTTGGAGTAAAAGCAGTAATAGTTAAGTCTTTTGAAAGAATTCACAGGTCTAACTTAGTTGGAATGGGAGTATTACCTTTAGTATTTAAAGAAGGTGAAGGCTGGGAAGAATTAGGGCTAGATGGAACTGAAGAATACGAAATTTTAGGTATCGAAGATATAGCTCCTGGAAAAGAATTAACTGTTAGAGCCAAAAAAGAAAATGGAGAAATTGTAGAATTTAAAGTAAAAACAAGATTGGATACTGTTGTAGATGTTGAGTATTTCAAAAATGGTGGAATTCTTCCG
>WFXI01000281.1 GCA_015490675.1 Hydrogenothermaceae bacterium | reverse complement strand
TAATCTACTTGCTAATTTTACAGACTCTATAAACGATGATGGATCAGCTATTAATTTCCCAGCTATGTCATATCCTGTACCGTGGTCAGGTGATACTCTTATGAACGGTAAACCAAAAGTGATATTTACTGCCTTTTTAAAGCAAAGAAGCTTTAAAGGTATTAATCCTTGATCGTGATACATAGCCACATATATGTCAAAGTCTTTATATCTGTTAAAAGCTGTATCTGCAGATAATGGATTTGTTATATCAATCCCATATTTTCTTAACTCCTCTACTGCGGGAAAAATAATTTTTTCTTCTTCGTCTCCAATATTCCCTCCATCTCCAGCGTGAGGATTTAGTCCTAATATTGCAATTTTAGGATTTTTTATTTTAAATTTCTCCTTTAATTCCCTATTAACAAGAAAAACTGTATCAATAATCTTTTCTTTAGAAATAGATTCTGGGACTTTCTTTAAAGGTATGTGTGTAGTTACCAAAGCAACTTTTAACTTTTTACACATTAAAACCATAGCATAATTTTTAGTATTTGAAATCTCTGCTAAATAGTCAGTATGCCCAGCGTATTTAAAACCAGCTTTCATAGTGTATTCTTTAGATATAGGAAGAGTAACTAGAGCTTTTGCTTTCTTTTGTAATATATCTTTTACAGCATTTTCTAAATATAAAATACTTGCTTTGCCAGTCAATTCAGAAGGTTTTGCAGGGACAAAATCATAGTCAAAAATGTTTATTAAATAAAATCCGTTTTCTTTTGCTTCATCTATAGAGTTTATAAGTTTATAAAATTTAGAAGAATTTAGCTTATCAATGTAGTAATCTATAATTTTTTTTGAACCGTAAATCACATAAATATTTTTAGGAAGTTGTTCTACAGATTTAACTAGTATTTCTGGTGAAATTCCAGCTGGGTCTCCAAGAGATATGGCTATTTTTTTACCAGACAATTACCTTTTCTGCCTTTTCTATAATGTCTATTACATCTTCATAAGAAACTAATTTTTCTTCAGGAAGCTTTATATTTCTGGCTTTAACATCTTCTTCAATTGCAAGCCAATTTTCAAAATACGGAACTCTCAAAACAGCATCCTGTATAAGAATTAACATATCATTATCTTCTAGCATATCGACTTCAGGAAAATCAGCAGGTCTTTTTATAATCCAAACTGTATTTACCAAGTTAAAACCACCTCAGAAGATTTTATAATTTCACAGATTTCCTCTTTAGGTTCAATATTTACATCAATTCCCCAATCCTTTAAGTTAATTCCCCTTTCTCTTAAAGATTCCTCCTCTACATAAACTTTGGCATCCATCATACCAAGAGCTGAAATAGATTTATCAAAAGGCTCAATACCTATAAGTTTAGGATTCCAATCTGTTAATGCATACACAGCGTCTCTAATAAAAATGACGCTTACTTCATGATTCATTGCACTTCCAACTGCCTGCCTTAGTGCCTCAAAAGTCTTCCAGCTGAATGGATTAGACCTTATTACAACTGTTAGTTTTTTCTTTGCCATCTTTATTCCTTTTTAATCAAAAATTAAAACCTTATCAGCTTCGCCAATTAATTTAGATAATCCATACATACTACTACTTTCTGCCCAGCTTTCAGGCTTTATTTTTCTTTGTTCTGCGTTATGAGCACAATAGTAAATTTTAGCTCCTTTTTCCGCTAAATTCTTTATTTCTTCTCTAACAATAGAATAAAGACCATTTCCCATAAAGAATATATTAGTTTCATGACCTCTAGAAAGTGAAGCATTTGCAAATTTAACTAAACTATTAAAATCATTTGAATATGGATTACTAACCATTACGAGTAGCAGTTTCATTTTACCTTCCTTACATAAACTTCCCAAAGATTATCTGCTACCTGTTTAACATCTAAAACCTCCTGCCCTTCATCTTTAAAACTTTTTGGAACATTATCCACAGAAGGTTTATAGTCTAAAATAACTTTTAAAACCTGCCCCACATCCATTTGTTCAATCATTAGTTTACTTTTAACAAATGTAAAAGGACAAACCTCACCTTTAAGGTCTAATTCTTTATCAAATTCCATCTATACCTCCTATCTAATGTGCTTTCCTGCTTTTTTCTCTTTTTTCAGCCCATATAGTGAAAGCAAACAGACCTAGAGCTGTTGCTACAACACCAGAAATAATTATAAATAGATACAACTCATAACTCATCTCTATCTCCTCCATAAGAAACAAGAAAAAATCCCAAGGTAGCAAGTAAAACAAACATACCAAGGGCACTTATAATTAAAGTTATGGAAAATTTACCATTAACTATAGGCTGAATAATAGCAAAAACTATTACTGCTACACCTATATTTATAATAGCTTTTCCAACTTCTTCAAGCCCTTTTCTATACTTCATTAAAACCTAATCTCGCAACCTTCTTGGTCGTATTCAATTAGTTCTGTAATTTTAGGATTTTCTCCACATAAAGGACACTTTTTATCTTTTCTAAGCTTTACAACATTAAATTCTGTAGTTAGTGCATCAAAAACAAGTAATTTACCAACTAAAGGCTCTCCTATGCCTAAAATAAGTTTTAATGCTTCATTGGCTTGTAATGTTCCCATTATTCCGCCAACAACACCTAAAAGCCCTGCTTCCTGACAACTTGGAACTAGTCCCGGAGGTGGTGGCTCAGGGAATAAACATCTATAACAAGGAGAATTTTCTTTATCTCTATAATCAAAAACAGTTAACTGGCCTTCAAATCTTAAAATTGCTGCTGAAACAAGAGGTTTACCTAAGAAATAACAAGCATCATTTACTAAAAATCGTGTAGGAAAGTTATCAGAACCATCTAAAACTACATCATAGTCTTTTATTATATCCATTACATTACTTTTTTGAATCTTTGTATTATAGGCAATTACATTAACATCAGGATTTAAAGCCTCTAAAGTTTTCTTTGCAGATTCTACTTTTGGAGTTCCAACTCTTTCTGTATTATGAAGAATTTGCCTTTGTAGATTCGAAAAATCAACAACATCAAAATCAACAATTCCTATTGTTCCAACACCTGCTGCAGCAAGGTAATATAAAGAAGGTGAACCAAGACCTCCTGCACCAATAACTAAAACCTTAGATTTTAATAACTTTTCCTGACCTTTACCACCAACTTCTGGTAAGATTATATGTCTGCTATACCTTTTTATTTGCTCTTCTGTAAATTGAAAAGACATTTACATCACCTCGAAATTTTTCCAAAATATTATTATTATAATAAATTACAATCGATACATTTCAATTTTTTAGAACATCTTTAATTCCAAAAATAACTACACTTACTAAAGAAATCAAAATTACACCAAAGGTTATAATTACTACCTTTAAAGGGTCTAATTTTAAAACAAAAAACTCAAAAAATAATAGAACTAAAATTTCTACTAAATAAAAAACCCAATTTTCTTTTAAATCTTTTTTAAACTTTTGTAGGAATTTCTTCACCTTCTGGAATTTCCTGACCTGATGGTATTCCTTCTACAAGTTCTCTCATTAAGTCCTTAACACTAACAAGTCTCTTTATTCTGTAACCATTAGAACCACTAAAGAATAAACCTGTTTCATATCTTCCAAGATAAGCATCTCCAAGCCTATCTGCTATGCAATAGCCAACTTTTTTAGCTTCTTCTCCGTGATTGCAAGGAACTACACAGTTAGAAGTACATTTCACCTCAGGAGCCCTACCTGCTTCTATATCCTTTAACAGTTTTGTGATTATTCCTCTAGCAGGATATCCAACAGGCGATTTTAAAAGTTTTATATCATCTTTTTTTGCATTAATTATTACCTTTTTAAAAGTATCTGATGCATCACATTCAAATGTTCCAACAAACCTAGTTCCCATTTGAACCCCTGCAGCACCTAAAGAAAGATAATACTCAATATCCTTCTTATCCCATATTCCTCCAGCAGCAATAACAGGAAAATCTCCCCATTTGTCCCTTTCTTCAATAACCTGTGGAACTAGATTTTCTAGTTGAAACTCTGGTTTGAAACAATCTTCATAAGGAATTCCCTGATGTCCACCAGATTTAGGCCCTTCTACAACAACTGCGTCAGGAAGTCTGTTATATTTCTTCTTCCAATGTTTACAAATTACTCTTAAAGCCCTTGCAGATGAAACAATTGGAACAAGAGCAACATCTGAACCTGCAGCATATTCAGGAAGTCTAAGAGGAAGTCCTGCCCCAGAAATAATTATATTTGCTCCAGCTTCTATACTATCCCTAACAACTCTACCATAATCTGTTATTGCACAAAGTATATTAACTCCTATTACCGCCTTTTCTCCGCCTGCTATTTCCCTTGCATCCTGCAATATTTTCGTTAAAGCTTCTTTATTATGAATGTATTTACTTCCAACAGGACGACCATCTTTCAGACGAACATAATTTGGATGTCTATATCCAGTTCCAACAGAAGAAACTACTCCCAGTCCTCCGTATTTCGAAACAGTTCCAGCAAGATTCTCCCATGAAATCCCAACACCCATTCCCCCTTGTATAATTGGATACTCTATTTCATATTTTCCTATTCTAAGCGGTTCAAAACCCATTTTTATCCTCTCTAAATACTATTAATCTTTAATTTATAACACAAAATAAAAGTTTATAATATGAATTTAATTAAACTTCTGGTAAAGCTTTTTTGGCTTTTAAAGTATTGTATATACTTCTATAAAGTTCAGGTTCACCTGCCTCAAATGCAATTTCTATAACTCTTATATTATCTTTTTCTCTTACAGCTTCACAAATAAAATTTGCAACAAATGTTCCAGGTCTTCTTTTATGTTCATAAGCAACTACACCTATAACACCTATATTAGATTTATGTTCTTTATAAACAATATCCATTCCAAGGATTTGTTTTACAGCAAAAACAGACAAAATATAATCTTCAATAGCTTTCCTCAAAGACAGTTCAAAATCTGATAAACCGAAGGTTTTTAATGTTTTTTGTGCCTCTAGATTTTCTTTTGCATTTGAAATGTTTGCTTCTTCATTATTTATACTTTCTTTTTTAGACTGAAACTTTATAACTTTACCCATTGTAAATATCCCACTAGTATGAAAATTATATAGTTAATATAATATGTTATAATCTTGTTTCTAACAATATTAAGGATAAAGATGGAAAAAGGAATATCTGGGCAAAGGTGGCTTTTAATAGAGAAAACAAATAAAGCCCCTGAATATCTTATAGAAAAATATGGAAAGGTCATAGCTCAACTTCTGTATAACAGAAAAGAGCTTTTTGATAATAAATTAGAAGAAGAATACATATATCCGACTTTAGAAAAACTATCTTCTCCTAAGGAATTCAAACAATTAGAAGAAATCGCGGAAAAATTAGCTCATAGAATAAAACAAAGAAAAAGAATAGTTATATATGGAGATTATGATGCAGATGGTATAACAAGTACAGCCTTACTTGCAAATTTTTTATATGATATAGGAGTAAAAACAAAATACTACATCCCTAGTAGATTTAACGAAGGATACGGGCTAAACAAAAAAGCAATAAAAAAAATTGGACAGATAGCAGATGTATTAATAGTTTTAGACAGTGGGACAAATGCACATGAAGAGTTAATTTATGCAACCGAGCAAGGACTTGAAGTTTTTGTTATAGACCACCATGAGCCTAAGACTCCTGAATGGAAAGCAGATAACATAAATATTTTAAACCCAAAGCTTCATAGTGATTTAAACCAAAACTTTCAACATCTTTCAACAGTGGGTCTTGTTTTTTACATAATGATAATGCTTAGAAAACTGTTAAATCTTGATATAAAACTAAGACCTTATTTAGATATTGTATCTATTGGTACAATTGCAGATGTTGTTCCGCTATCTTTATTAAATAGAATTTTAGTTAAAAAAGGAATAGAAGAAATAAATAAAAAACAAAGACATGGGATAAAAGCTCTTCTAGAAACTTTGTCTTTAAACAAGGTTAATAGTTTTGATATTAGCTTTCATATAGCACCAAGAATAAACGCAGCAGGAAGGTTAGACGATGCTAAAAAGGCGGTAAAACTTTTAATATCTAGAGATGATAAACAAAGTAAACAACTTGCTTATGAGCTTGAACTTTTAAATAAAAAAAGACAAAAAATAACAGAAACTGTTTTTAAAGAAAGTCAAATTTCAATAAAACAAAAAGGTTTTTCAAATTCTATTGTTATAGCAAATGAAAACTGGCATTCTGGTGTAATTGGTATAGTAGCAGGAAGATTACTTGAAAAGTATAAAGTTCCAGCGATAGTTTTGTCTATTCAAAACGGTTATGCTGTTGGTTCTGTAAGAAGTACAAAAGAAATAAATATTTATAAAATTTTAGAAAAACATTCATACCTGTTTGAAAAATTTGGCGGTCATTCAATGGCTGCAGGGCTGACTATAAAAAGTTCTAACATTCCGATTTTAGAAAAAGTACTAGAAGAAGAAATAGAAAGATTTGAAAAAGAAGAACCTATTATAGAAGTGGATATGGAAGTTCCTTTGTCTTATTGGAATGAAGAAAATTTCAAAAAACTATCAATTTTAGAACCTTTTGGAGAAGGTAATCCATATCCAAAATTTATAGGAAGAAATATAAGAATACAAGACTTTATAACTGTTGGTAATGAACAACAACACATAAAGTTCTGGCTAAAAGAAGAATCTACTAAGCAAACATTTCAAGCACTCTGGTGGGGAGCAAAAAGCTATATAAACCTTCTATCTGTAGGTCAAATAGTTGATATTGTTTATACACCAAAAAGCTCTTGCTGGAATGGAAAAACGACTATAGATTTTATAATAAACGATATAAAAATAAATTAGCATATATGACTAAAG
The DNA here is from genome assembly GCA_015490675.1 of Hydrogenothermaceae bacterium. Lineage (GTDB taxonomy): Bacteria > Aquificota > Aquificia > Aquificales > Hydrogenothermaceae > Hydrogenothermus. The sequence goes on along the minus strand of WFXI01000281.1, from coordinate 22,545 downwards.
TCATTTCAACTACTTATTAGGAATTGTTATCATTTATTTAAATAAAAAACCAATGGAGGTAAAGAAACATGTCAGATGTAATCTTAGTAGGTCAAGAAGTACCTGAGTTTGAAATGGAAACTTATGAACCAGAAACAGGAAAATTTGGAACTTTCTCATTAAAGAAAGCTAAAGAAGAAGGAAAATGGACAATTTTATTCTTCTACCCAGCAGACTTTACATTTGTATGTCCAACAGAGCTCGCAGACTTAGCAGAAGTATATCCTAAGTTAAAAGAACTTGGAGCAGAAGTAGTATCAGTATCTACTGATACAAAATTTGTTCACTTAGCATGGCACAGAGATGAAAAACTCTTAGAAAATGTAAAATATCCAATGGGTGCTGACCCAACAGGAAAAGTTTCTAAAATGTTTGGAGTTTACGACTGCAATACAGGACTTGCATTAAGAGGTACTTTCATCATTTCTCCAGAAGGAAAACTTGTTGGCTCAGAAGTTAACTTCTACAATGTTGGAAGAAATGCTCAAGAATTATTAAGAAAAATGGAAGCTAACGCATACTTAATTGGCCATCCAGACGAAGCTTGCCCAGCAAAATGGGAACCTGGAAAGAAAACTTTAAAACCTTCAGAAGAACTCGTAGGAAAAGTTTACGAGGCATTAAACGAGTAATAAATTCAAAGGGGCTTCTTGCCCCTATTTAAAATAAACCAATGAAAATATATAAGCTCAAGAGATTCCATCCAACAGAGATTCAAATTCAGATAACAGACCAACAGTTAATCCAGATGTTTCCTATCGAAGTTCAAGAACACCCATTTATGGGGCAAATTCAAAGAGTCTGGAAAACAGAAAATTTCACATACAGTATTGGAACATCAAAGAAAGAAGATATTTTAGATTTATCAAAAGATGCCCTTCATTTACAACTAAAAAAAGAAAAAATGGAAGAAATCCTACAAACCCTTGAAGAATTTAAAATAATCCTTTATTATGAAGACAAAGAAGATATATACGAGGTTAAGTTAGAAAAATGATAGTAGTAATGACAAAGTTTCCAATTAATCCAAAACACTTTGAAGATTTCGAAAAAAGAGCAAGAGAAGAATTTGGAGAAAAAGGTTTAACAGACCAAAAAGGTTTTATAAAAATGAATATTTTAAAACCTGTAAATATTCCACCTCCTCAGGATAATAATACCTTCATAATTGAAACATATTGGGAAGATTTAGAGAGCTTTAAATCTTACACTGAAAGTGAGGCTTTTAGAAAAGCCCACGAAAATCCACCACCAAGGGAGTGGTTTGCAGGACATCCAACTGTAGAAGTTTATGAAGTAATAAAAGAAAAATAGGCGGCTAATCGCCTATTCTTAATAAATCTTTAATTTCATCTTGAAGCCTTCTACATCTAGGGCAGATTGTAGAATCTCCTTTATAAGAAAATGGCATCATACATTCTTCACAAGGTATCATTACATGCTCAGCTAACACTTCAACTTTATTTACAAAAGTATCTAATTCTAACTTTTCGGCTAGATGTAAGCAATCCTCTGGACACATTTCATGACATATTCTACATTTCACACATAATGCTGGTTCAAATAATATAGATAGTTTCTGGTCTCCTTCTTTTAGTGCTCCAGTGGGACACATATGATAACAAATATAACAGTTAGTACATTTTTTGTTATCTATCCATTTTTCAGATGTAAATGATATTCTATCTACTTCTAGATACTTATCTTTTAAGTCTATTCCGCTTTCTTTTAATGTTTTCACAAATATAACTCTTTTATCTGGAACCACTTTTTCTTCTACAAGATTTTTGTAAACTTCTTCTTCCTCTTGATTTTCTTCCTCTGAAATTTCTGGCATAACAGGCATCATTGCCCAGAATGTAAGTCCTGCTGTTTGTTTTGCAAATCTTTTTAAGAAACTTCTTCTTTCTTCTTTTTTCTTTTCTTCTTCTGGTTTTTCATATTTAACAGGTTCAAGTTTTACTCTATAAGGAACTTCTAAAGTTTCTAATATATAATTTGATTCTTCCGCTATTTGCTGTATTCTATCTTTAAGATTTCCTATTTCACAGGTTTCACAATACCCAATGTCAACAATAATATCAGTTTCATTTTTTAAAGCAAGAGAAACTAAATATTGACTATCAACTGCAGATGCACATGGAACATTCAATTTACAGCTAATTAAATTCTCACCATTTTCAACCATATTTTCAAAAAGTTCCTTAGGAGAAAAACCTTTTAAGGAAAAAGCTTCAGTTGGACAAACTCCTAAACAAGCTCCACAATGAATACAATTTTCTTCATTTATTTTAATTTTGTCATTTTCTATATATAAAACTTCTTCTTTTGGACAAACATCAATACACTTTTGACATGATGAATATCTATAATAAGTCCTTACACAAGCATATATATCAAAATTTAACTTAGTCATGATAGAAACCTCGATTATTAAGCTGTTTGCTCTTCTAAAAGATTAGAAAGATGCTCTAAATCAGACATTAAAAATTCTAAAGTTGCATCTGCTACATCATAGTAGAAAGGGGTTTCAGCTATATCTTTTACAGCTAAAAGATAAGGAAGTCCCCAATTAGCTAAATGCTCTTCTAAAAATTTTTTTTGAATTTTTCTAACCCTTTCTACTTCCTTTTCATCTTCTCTGGCTAACGCATTTAATTCTTCCTGAGCTAAATTCATCATAAACTCAAGCTCAACACCAATATGGTCAGGAGATAAAGCCCTTGTTTTATTTAAGTCAATAGCATATCCATTATCTCTATAAAAAATCAGTGTTGGATTTGTTATAGTAGGATTTATGTGTCCTTCATCATTGACAAAAACTGACTCATAAGGATACACATTTAAAATAAATATTGTTGTAAAATCTACATTTAAATCTTCTTCTACAAGTTTCATTACATCCTTTTCCCAAAATTTATCCCATTCTCTAGTATTAGGGAACAGTTCTAACAAGTCTTCATTTTCTTTTATTTTTGCAAGGGTAAATGGATCTACTTCTTCTATGAAAAGTCTTGATAGTAGACCATACATATTTATTCTAGCTTGTGTAACTTCGATGATATCTTCCATGGACTTCCTCTAAAGTTATTATTTGTAAAATCCACCTTTTAGATGAATTTTACAAATAAGGGGAGACAACGCTCCCCATTTATAAAAATTATTCCTCATGAGAAGAATGTCCAGAAGTTCCTGGCATTCTATAAGCTTTATCTGTATGAGGATACCAAGGTCTTGGGAACCATTTTGGTCTTCTTAAACCGTTTGGTCCAGGAGCTGGTCTTGTGAGCTTATCTCTCCAAGCTTGATATACCTTAAATGTAGCCTCAATGTTAACTACCACATCACCAATTCTATCATCTGGACCAGCTTTTTCTACTAATACTTTCTTATGCCAGCAGTGCATACCTGAGAGTGGGTCTGGGTTTGCTGGGAATACAGCATTCTGCCATACGCCAGAATTTCCTTTCCACCATACTTCTTTAATATCATCGTTGAAATCAGGATATGGCCATTTGAGCCATTTTTCATTGTGTTTTCTTCTTACTTCGTGGTGGTAAACACCATCTTTCCATCTTACAGTTTTAAGGCTACCTTGTTCGTTAATTTCTGCTAAAGCAGAACCATAACTCATAACTGTAAGCTCTTGATTAAATCCATCTACTTTAACAGTATTTTTAACTCTCCATCTTCCTGAGTGGTGAGAACAAGCAATCACTCCAGGTCTTGTAGCTTGAGTTGGCATTGCCATTCCAACAAAATATCCTGTTTCTATTCCAGAAACTGGATCTACAACTCTTACCTTAATTGGGTCTCCTCTTTTAATTCCAAGTCTTTCTGCGTCTTTTTCATAAATCCATACTGGGTTGTGGTTTTGAGAAATTTCCATTAACCATTTAGCGTTTACAGACCTTGTATGAATGTTGTATGGAAGTCTGAATACAGGGTTTAAAGCAAACGCATTTTCTTCGGTCATGTAAGAGTGGTGAACATGAGTTAAGATGTGAACTAATTTTCTTCTGTCCTCTTCATCTTTTGGATAAATAGGAATTGCATATTCAGGCCATCCCCATTCTACAAATGTTTTTGAGTAGTATTCAAGATGACCTGTTGGTGTATGCCATCCTACTAAGAACTTACCATCTTTCTTAACTGCTATTGTATGTCTTTCTGAGTGATATTTATCTGCACCATGGTGTTTTAAGTAAACTGCACCAGTATCTGGATCAATCTCACATTTAGAAAGCGGTATCCATTTTCCTTTTACCTTTATAGCTTTCTTAACTGGGTCGTAAGGAACTTCTCTTTCCATTACATTGTAAACATTTGTTTCCTCTGTCCAAGCACCTCTATCTCTCATATATTCATAAGGAGTAACTCCAAGCTTTTCACAAACCTTTCTTAAGTTAGGTAATGTTCCAAATGCTGCGTCATACCACTCTTCGATAGTTACAGGCTGTCCTGGATTTTTCTTAGATTCCCAGTATTTTCTAATTCCAAGTTTTCCATCTGGGTCAATTGCCCAAGCTAAGTTAATCCAGAACTCGTTTTCTTCCCAAACTTCACCAAGACCTGCTTTTTTGTGAGCTTCTAAAGTTGCTCTCCAAGGAACTTTAGGCTTCCATCCCATTTTTTGAAGAGCAACCCTTAAAACAGGCTGTCTAAATGCAGTCCATCTTTCAGGCTTAGATTCTGCAGACTGGTTATCGTGTCTTTCTCCAGCAAGTCCTACTGGAAGTATATAGTCAACAAACCAGTTAGTTTCAGACCAAGTTGGAGAAAGGTTTACAGTTAATTCCATTTTATTTTCATCTCTTAAAACTTCTATCCATCTAAACCCATCTGGGTTAATCCATACAGGATTATAGATTTTAGAAATCCAAACTTTTAGTTTTCCAGGTATTTTGAGCCCTCTTTTAGCCCATTTTTCTCTCCACTCATCGTCAGAGAGTAAGTGTGGTAATAAGAATGAAAGTTCATAAGTTGATAGTGGCCATTCTGGTGGCCATAATAATTCGTTCCAATCATCTACAGGTTTTGGTTTGTCTGCTAAAGTTGCTTTTCCACCTTTTCCACCAACACCAAGAACATGCCAGTGGTGCCAGCCAACTCCACCAACTCCACCAATAGAACCTGTTAATGCTAAGAAGAATAAACCTGTTCTACCAGCGTTCATCCAACCACCACGGTTTCCTGCAGCCTGTGCTCTCCAGAAGTAAGATGTAATTCTATCTCCAGCCCAAAGCACATACTCATAAAGTTTTTCAATCTTTTCTATAGGAACCTTTGTTTCTTCTGCTGCCCATTCAAATGTGTATGGAGAATATAGTTCTTTTAAAACAGATATAAAATCTTCAAATGTGTTTCCTTCTGGAACCTTTGAAATTCTACCTTCTTTTTTGAGGTAATTTAAGTATTCTTTATCTTTAATAAATGTTTTCCAGTTAAACCATCTTTCTACAAATTTTCTATTGTATTTATCTTCCTGTAATAATCTGTTTGATAATGCTAAGAAAATAGCTCCTTCAGTTCCTGGCCATACAGGTATCCAGAGGTCTGCCATACCTGCAGAGTTAGAAAGTCTGGGGTCCATTACAACGAGCTTAGCACCTTTTGCTCTAGCATCAGCAATATATCCAGCATGCTGTTGATAGTAGTGCCCTGCATCTGCAGCGTGAGAAGAAGATAAGAATATTAATCTAGATTCTGCAAAGTCTGGAGATGTTCTATCATCACCTGTCCAAGAAATTGAACCAAGTCTTCCACCAGACGAACATATGTTTGTGTGAGAGTTATGGTGGTCACCACCCCAAGTCCATACAACTCTTGCAGTAAATCCACCAGACTCGTTAGGTCTTCCAACATGGTACATAATCATTTTTCTTTCAAATTCAGAACCTTTTTCAAGAGTTTCTCTAATCTTCTTTCCGATAGTTTCTAAAGCCTCATCCCAAGTTGTTCTAACCCATTTACCTTCTCCTCTTTTCGCTCCTGGAGCTCTTTTTAATGGGAAAGGTATTCTATCTGGGTCGTACATTTGAGCCTGTGCTGCATAACCTTTAGCACAGTTTCTTCCTCTTGAACCAGTATGGAACGGATTACCCATAAATTTTCTTACTACAAGGGCATCTTTATCTACCCAAGCAGTTAAACCACATGCTGCCTCACAGTTATTACAAACTGTTGGAACAAGCATGTAGTTAATTAGCTTTACACCATCCCTTAAAGCTCCTCCCTTTAATTTCCACACATCTCCTGCAGGTTCTTTCCAATCATTCCATTTATCAAATGGTGGATAGTAGTCTAAATGTTTAGGTGTAAATGTTAATTCTGCTGTTGTTTCTTCGCTAGCTACTGCTGGTGTAGAGGCTTTTTCTACAGCCCCTTTAACGAGAGCAGCACCACCTACTGCAGCAGCAACAGCTTTTAAAAAGTTTCTTCTTGATGTTTTCATCTTTTGCTACCCTCCTAATTAACTTAATGGTAATGTTTGTGGAGCTATTAACCAAGCATGTTTAATAAGCCAAAGTCCAGCAATTGCACTTAAAGCACCTAAAAATGCATATTGGTATTTTCTTTGTTCATTAGCAATGCCTACCAGTACCATAGGAACAATAAATGCTAAGAACATACCACCCCAGAAAAATGGAGCAACTTCACCAAAAGCTAAAACTTTTATAACTTCGTGTGCAAACTCACTATGCATTTTTGCAAATATAAGTTCACCAATAAACATAGCAGCCATTAAACCAGCACTACCAAAAAGGATATAACCAAGCTCTCTTCTAATATTTTCTTTTAAAACATTTCCATAAATAGCATCAACAACTAAATAAGCTGCTGAACCTGCTAATGTCGCACTTAAGAGCATAGAAATCATTTCAGCTGGGAATATCCAAACTTCTCTAGCAGTAGCCTGCCCCATAATTCCAGCAGTATAAATTGTTGAGAAAAATGCAAGTATAAATCCTGGAACCATAATTTTATCTAAAAGTTTTTTATTACCTGTTACCCATGACCAGAATGAAAGTAATAAAACTATTACAAATGCAGATACTACCCATGCACCAAGTGTAACTGCAGATGTAAAGTGAGCAAATGCAAAGATTTTCCAGAATCTAAACATATGGTGTAAGTCTAAAACTGTAACTAACAGGGTTATACCAATAAAAACTAATCCTAAAATAGGAAGCCATTTTCTAAAGAAGTTATCTTGTTCTGGATATTTTTTTATGAAATATAGTCCAAGTAAAAATGAACCTGTTGCAATACTTTTAGCCCACATATTTGTAGAAACTAGCCATCCCCACACTACCTTTGGTAGTGCAACATCAAAAGTTACTTCTGCTCCCAACATGATTAATGCCCTCCTATGTGGTCTAAGAATTTAACTTCTGTAAATAATGTGTACCCATCTGGTCTTTCAGAAGCTAATGGGTCTAATGCTACATCAGAGCCTCTTACATAGAAATGTTTTGGTTTAGTGTTTAATTCTGGTTTTCTAACCATAACATCTCTATGTTCTCTTAGATATTTAGAAATTTCAGATTCAGGGTCATCTAAATCACCGAAAATGTTAGCGTGTGTTGGACATGCTACTACACATGCAGGCATTAAACCTACTTCTATTCTATGTGCACAGTATGTGCATTTGTCTGCTGAGTTTGTAAGTGGGTCAATATAAATTGCATTATAAGGACATGCCATCATACAAGAAGCACATCCAATACATCTTGTATGGTCTACATTAACAATTCCATTTGGAAGGTAGTGAAGAGCTGAAACTGGACAAATTCTCTCACAAGGAGCGTTGTCACAGTGATTACATCTTAATGGAACAAAGTGCCTCTTTGTATCAGGGTATTCACCTTGGTCTATGTATTTTACCCTTAATCTCCAACTGTGAAGAGGCACATCATTTTCAGCCTTACATGAGACGGCACAAGCCATACATCCCATACATCGACTGAGGTCAACTAAGAATCCAAGTCTCATAGGGCTATCCTCCTAAAGGTTTTTGTGTCATATATAGCTTTATATTTACCATATTTTTTTAAATAAAAAAAGGGGGCTGTAAAATAACCCCCCTTCCTAAAAAAGCATATTTTAAGACAGGTTTACAAATATTATAGACAACCTTTAAAGAATCCAGGTTTTGGTTTTGGAGTTATTTCTGCTTCTTCTAACTGAACTACAGATATTTCTCCTTTTTGGCCTATTATTTCCCCTTCTCCATCTATTGTTCCACCAAAACCTTCAAGTAATGCAGAGTAAGTTACACCTTCTGGTGTTGGTTTTATATAGTAGTATTCTCCTTCTGTTACATCAAAAATTACAACTTTTGGTGGAGCTGTATATATTTTGTCTGCAGGTACACCCTCAAATAATTTGTGAGGAGGGCAAGAGTTTAATACATCAAATTCTCCACTTTCTACAGCTTCTTTAGCACAATCTTCCGCTGTAATAACTGCAGAAGTAAATTCTATTTCATTATCTTCCTCTTCTTCTTCCTCTGCTATTGCAGGAGAAACATTCGCAACAATTGTAGCTGCTACTAAAAATCCAAATAACTTTTTAAGTTTCATTTTATTTCACCTCCTAATTTGTCCTTTACTTAAAATTTTTCCAATCTCTTAATGTTTTCAAGTATGCAACGATATCTTTAATATCTTTCTCTGACAAGTGTGAGTAAGGAGGCATTTTTGAAGACTTAGTTCCATCAGGATTTACTGTATACCAAGTGAACATATCATTGTTAGGATAAGCTTTAAATTTATCAGGTTGAGCAAATTTATTGTAGTGTCTGTTAGGGTTTAAGTTTCTAATAATTACATCATTTGGATTAACAATAGATTCTCTTAAATATGGAGCATTTGCAATTCCACCAATATCAGATAAGTTTGGAGCCATTCCTTCTGGTGCAGTTTGTTGGTCTGCATATCTATGGCATCCATTACATCCATTTTGAGCCATTAGCTCTTTTCCTCTTTTCGGGTCACCTAATTTCTTAGAAGGTATACCCCAAGATACATAATCAAGGTAATCTTTATCCAAAGCATAATCCTTTAATCTTATAAATTTCCATCTAGAAAGGGATTTGTTTCCATCTCTTTCTGCAAATTTTCCATCCCACAATGCAAATGCTATTGGTACAAGACCTGCTTTAAGATTTGAATTTTCTGTTTTTAAAGGTCTTACAAACACAGCTGTCCATAAATGTGTTTGTTTGTTGTATTTCATATCAATAGAAGTTCCTTCTTCTTTAATTTCAGTTAAAGAACCAAAGCCTTCTGATACAAAAACTTTTTCGTAATCTCTTCCTGCTACAGTCTTTTGTAAGTATACAGTTACAGGGTGGTTTTCATCTCCCATTCCTACATATGGAAGAGTTATTCCCTTTCCAAATTTGTTTGGAAATTCAATACTTACACCATCAGCATAGCTGTCAGTATCATATTTAGCTTGAATAGAAGGAGTGTTATCTTTCCACTGTACAAATACAGCTATTGCCTCATCGTTGTAAGCAACTTTTACAAGAGCTCTTTTTAAAACTTTTTTAGGAATTAACTGATTAGCTTTTTTGTCATTTAATCTTACAGAAATTTGAGGGTAAAGATAAACATATTTCCCTGGAACAGATTTCCAAACCTGTGCATAAGGGTTTGATGTTAACTCTACATTAACTTTTTTAGCGTTTAATACTTCATATTTGTAGAAATCTTTATACTGAGCTTCTACAGCCATTGCAGAAGAAAACACTGTCAAGCCTATTAGTGCAGTTTTTACTGCGTTTTTCATTATTTATTCCTCCTTACTTATCTTTGTTAATACTAAAAGAAGGAGGGGACATTACCCCTCGTGAGATTTTTCCTCAACATCAAAGTAAGCTTTAACTTCAACTTTAGGTGTATTAGGACCTTGAACATATCTGTAATCAATAATTTTGAAGAACTCAGTTCCTTTGAGTCCTTGTTCTTCCGCAATTTTTTGGTAGTAGTTTTCATCGAGTCTGAACATATCTTTGTGATTGTAAGCAATAAGGATATCCATTAATTCAGATTCTTCACCTCTTTTTCTCTTTTCCATTTCTTCTCTGAGAACTTTAGCAGCGTGGTGAACTCCAGGTCCAAATAATTTTTCTAGGAATTCCATAGGAATTCTTTGTGAACCTTCCTGTATAGACATATCATCGTTAAATGTTGGAGGAGATAATACAGGTGGAACATAGTAAACATTTGGTTGTGTTCCAAAGTCAGGTCTTAAAGGAAGTGCTACTTTGTATTTGTGAACTAATTTATAAACTTGAGATTCTTCATCATCTAAGAATCCAACCCATCTGATTCTTCCTACACACTGGTGAGCACATGCAGGAGGTAATCCTCTTTCAATTCTAGGGAAACAGAATATACATTTTTCAGACTTAGAAAGTTTAGGGTTGAAGTAAATTTTCTTATAAGGACATCCAGCAATACAGTATCTGTATCCCTGACATCTATCTAAATCAACAAGAACAATACCATCTTGTTCTCTTTTAAATATAGCCTCTCTAGGACACGCAGCTAAACAACCTGGGTTAGAACAGTGGTTACATATTCTTGGGAGATAGAAATAGTAAGAGTTCGGCCAGTCTCCAGCACCTACATCTTCATCCCAGTTAGGACCCCAAACAGGGTCAGAATCAGGGCTAAATACAAACTCCTCATCAGATTTTTCAAAAATTTCTTCGTGGTTGTAATCCCAAGGTACACCATAGTCTAATACCATATCTGGGATAATTCCATCTTGAAGATTTCCATTTTCATCAAATCCACCACCAGCTTCCATCCAGTTTCTTGGGTATCCTGCTCCTGGTTGAGTTTCAACATTGTTCCAGTACATGTACTCTCTTCCATTTCTGTTTGTCCACTGAGTTTTACATGCTACTGTACAAGTTTGACAACCAATACATTTATTTAAATCCATTACCATTGCTAACTGTCTTTTTGACATTGCCAATTACCTCCTTAAATTAAGCTTTTTCTATATCTACAGAAGTTGTATAAGCGTGCTGGTTACCATCCCAGTTACCACCAAACTTAAGGTGTCCCCAACCATCAGATAATTCTAGGAGGTTGAGTAAATCACCAACTACTGCGTTATGGTTTCTATTGAATTTAAACATCATAGGTTCCCAACCGTGCTCTAGAATAATTGCATCTTTTGGAGCAGAAGGATAGAGTTTTGCCATTGCATAGAAATCACCAATATCGTTGAAGATTCTTACTTCATCTCCATCTTTAATACCTTTTTTCTTAGCAATTTCAGGGTTAATCATTACATAAGGTTTACCCCTTTGTAATCTCATCAAGAGTGTAGAGTGTTTGTATGTAGAGTGGATAGACCATCTTGCGTGAGGAGTCATTAATACAAATGGGAATCTCTTAGGTCTGATAGGCTCCTTAGCAGTTGGAACTGCTGCTCCAAGTTCAATCCATAAGTCGTGGTCTACATAGTAAGTAAGTCTTCCTGAAAGTGTTTCAAATCTTTCAAACATATAAAGATTGTTTTCAAAAGAGTTATAAGGTTTATCTGGATAAAGTGGTGAAGATTTTCCTGCTTTTTCATTTAATACGAGGAAACCACCTCTTTTTCTCATAGATTCAATTGTATTTGGCTGGAACTGTTCAACTTTTTCAAGAGCCATTTCAACTGCATCTTTGTCTGTTCTGAGTTTTCCACCTTTTGTGAATTCATCTGCAAAGTTTGCAAGGTCTCTGTATCCAGTTTTTGAGTGAGTTGGGTCAGGTATTTTAATGTATTTTTCTGGATTTGGTTCACCTTTTTTCTTAGCCTCTTCAAATCTCTTGAGAGCTATTTCCTGAAGCTTTTCTGCAATTAATGTACAGATTTCCCATTCAGACTTAGCTTCTCCAACAGGTTTTAAGTTAGCTGGAGGCTGAGCTAAGTTAGCAAATCTGTGGTATCCAGGGTTTGTTCTTAAGTCCCAAACTTCGTAGTGAGACTTAGCTGGTAAAACTATGTCTGCATATTGAGCAGTTGAGTTCATTCTAAAGTCTACATAAGCAAAGAATTTAGCTCTTTCAAGGAATGCTTTTTTGTAAGTTGTTCCTTTGTTTCTTCTAAATCTTGAGTCTGCAAATAGTAGTACAGTTTCAAAAGTATCCCAGTAAGGTTTTCCATCTTTTTTATGTAAGTTCTCTTTCCATTTTTCGTCATTGCCAAAGTTGTCAAGTATTTCTCTAACTCTCTTGAAGTATTCTTCTTTAGAGAGACCCGTAGCTCTTCTTACATCTTCATCACTGTAGAGTTTTTCTGCATCTTCAATAAGGTTTCCATATACAAATTCACTTACGAAACCAGATGCAAATCTTTGTTTATATTTTCCTTTAAATCCAGAAATTTCTCCCATTCCAGAAATAGCAACCTCGTTTTCTGTTGAAAGACCACCATAAGGCCCAAGTCTTCCACAAAGTCCTGGAATAGAAGCTATAGCTCTGTGAGTTAATAAACCGTTGAAGTATTTACCAAGAGAGAAACCTACAGTTATTTGGACTACTTTTGGTAAGGCTATATCTTTAGCTAATTCTTCTACTAATTTAGGGTGAACTCCAGTTAATTTATAAGTTTTTTCTTTACTGAATTTTCTAGCTTCTTTTTTAAGGAGTTCAAAAACAGTAGTTACTTCTACTTTTCTTCCATCTTTTAATGTTACTTCCCATTTTCCTTCTAATGCTGGGTCAATATCCCAAGCTACATCGTGAAGTCTTAAAGTTTTAACAGGGTTTCCTTCAGTTCCAGGCATTACAGTTAATTTATTAGTTTTTGTATTCCACGAGAAGAATACTGCATCAGGCTCAAATTCTTTTCCTTCTCCGTGTTTTTCAAATGCTTTAAATGTTTCTTCATCAAATTCTGCAGGAGGATTTTCAATATCTATATCAGAAAGTCTTAAAAGTTTTTTATTATCAAGTCTTACTAGGAATGGCAAGTCTGTAAAGTGTTTTACAAACTCAGGTTTATAAAGTTTCTTTTGAATTATTTCATCAATAACAGCCATTGCTAAGTGAGCATCATAACCAGCTTTTACTGGAATCCAGAGGTCTGCGTGAATAGCAGTAGAGTTAAATTCAGGAGCAATTACAATAACCTTAGCTCCGTTATATTTTCCTTCCCATACAAAGTGAGCATCAGGAATTCTTGATGTATTAGGGTTCATACCCCACCAAACCTGAGTATTACATGTATAGTAGAAGTCCCAAGTACATCCAATGTTACCTTCGCCGTAAACTACAGATACACCCTGGAACATATCACCAACATAAGAAGCTATATATGGTCTTTGAGCTCCAAGTTGTGTTCCAAGTCTTTTACCAGAAGCTGCTCTAGCCTCTGTAAGCATACCTGCACCAACGTGTACATAAAGACCTTCAGGTCCTTTTGTTAACATTGTTTCATAAATTCTTTCTGCAATTTCTGTAATAGCTTCATCCCAAGTAATTCTTTTCCACTTACCTTCTCCTCTTTTTCCTACTCTCTTAAGAGGATAAAGGATTCTATCTTTTTCATACATTACTTGAGAGTGTTGAACCCCTTTGTTACATCCTCTTGGGTTGAAGTCAGGTATTTTCGCATTGATTTGTGGATAGTTGGCAACCTGGTTTTCTCTTGTAACTATTCCATTATCCACCCAAACATCCCATGCACAGTTACCCTGACAGTTTACACAGTGATAAGCTGTTCCGTGTTCTTCTTTTTTTCCATAAGTGTAAGCAAATTCTTTTCTATACATATTCTCAGTATAAGTAGTGTTTGGATAAGAAGCCCTTGGATCCTCAACTATGAGGGCTTTATCCTTAGCAAAAGCAGCATTGCCCCCTACTGCAAGGCCTGCCCCTGTCACACTCAGAGCCTTTAAAAAGTTCCTTCTTGATAAGGACATGTATCTTACCTCCTAATTGGTTTCTAATTTAAATCATAAATTAATTAGAATATCTTTATCACAGAATTTTTTTATAAGCAACCACCACCACCACCAGCTTGTGGAGGAGTATACTCGTCTTCTTCTAAAGGATATCCTTCATCAACCCAAGCTTCTATTCCACCAGCTAAGTTTTGAGCCATTTTGAATTTTTCTAAACACTTTTTAAATACTTCTACATTTCCATCTTTTGAAACAATTACAGTTGGAAGGTAATAATTTATATGAGGAAGAGCCTCTTCTGGAGCTTTGCTTTCATCACAATCTGGTAAAGGAATAGAACCTGGAATATGTCCCAGTGTATAAAAGTCTGTTTCTTCTGCTTCATCTTCCTCTTCTTCTGTAGCAGGTTCATAAGGTCTAACATCAATTACTTGAATATTTATTTTAGGATTCCCCATTTTGTCATAAAGTTCTTTTGCAGTTATAGGAAGCTCTTTTTTTAAGTTTGCTAAAGTTGTTCCAAAATTTAATACTAAAATAGCAAGAACTGCTATTATCCCTAAATATATAGCTCTCTCAATTTTAGGGTTCATATCTTACTCCTCCGATTGTGTTTGTGCTGTTGTTTGTGAAAGTTTAGCTTCAAGCTCAGAAATATTTCCTTTAATTCCAATTAAAGCTACAACTAACACAACAATACCTACCCAATACAAAACTCTTTCTACCATACTCATTCTTCCCTACCTCTCTTTATTTATTAGTCATAAACTTCGTCAGCTTTTGGTTTAGCAGCAATAAATTTACTCCATCTACCAAAGTAGATAATATTGGCAGTTAAAACTCCTACTATAAAGTAAGTAGCTGACATTGCCATTGAACCAATTGAAAGTGTTGGATATGCAGAAATGAATGCACCTGTTGTACATCCTCCACCTATCATAGCACCAAGTGCCAAGAATATTCCAGCAAAGAATACTAATACCATTCTAACTATAGGCATAGAAGTAACTGCTTCTGCAAATGGAGGTGGAACAACATCAAATTTAAATGTTCTAGAAACAATAGCACTTAAAAATGCACCTGGCAATACTCCTAAGATTAATCCTGCGTGCCATACAATTGTTTCTGAAATTCTAGGTACACTATCTAATGGATGACCTATTAATTGTCCTATCCATCCAACTAATGCTAAAGTAGCTCCAGAGAATCCAAGATATTCACCTTGCATTGTAGCCCACGATATGATTAGTCCTGCTGCTACACCTGAAGGAAGCCAGTGCCATTCTTTCTTTAAAGAAATAAAAGATTGGTCTTTATCATATCCAATTTTCTTAGCAGGATCAAACCAATCTGCTACAAGGGCAAGCACCATAAATAAAATTCCCCATACTACTGCTACAACACCGTATGGTAATCCTAAAAGACCATATAAAGTTAATTTTTCTTTTGTTCCTATTATTCCTGCATCCATTAAAGCAGGTTTTGCCATATCATAAATAACTATTCCAAGAATTAATCCAATTACACCAGCTAAAGCAACAAACTTACCAGCACCAACCCTAGCTACACAAGTTCCTGGACAAAAACCTGCAGACCCCATTGCAATTCCAAATAAGAAACCACCTACTAAGTGGGCAATACCCATAAATGGCATTATTCTAGGTAACAAGTTATATTGCTCTGCAACTCCAAAAATATCAGCAAGTCCATAAATAATTGAAGTAGTAGCAATAGCTGTAAAAGCAAATTTCATAATTTTGAGGTCTCTAAGGAGAAGCATTCCTTCTACTCTTGAATATCTAATAGCCCCAACTTTATGGAGAACTATACCAAAAAGAGCACCTGTCAATAGACCCATAATTAAATGGTTCATATGCTCCATGACTACATACCTCCTTTTTAAATTAAAAAAGGGGCATTACGCCCCTCTTTATGAAAAGAATATTTTAGTCTCTCATTGTAAAGATTGCATTATTTAGCAATTGGTAAGCTTGGGTCATTACCCCATTCATCCCAAGAACCAATGTAAACCTTTGCCTTCTCTATACCAATATATTTAGCTGCTGCAAAAATGAAAGACCCTCTACCTGTTCCTACGTGACAGTAAGTAATAAGTGTATCTGTTTCAGGGTCAAATCCTTTTTTCTTGAGTTTTTTGTAAAATACTTTCTTTAATTTCTTAACAGACTTGAATAAAGGTTTGTTTGGTTTTCCGTTAGGGTTTCCTGCAACTTTTTTCCATTCAAAGAATACAGCTCCAGGAATGTGTCCACCTCTTTTAACTTTTTCGTGTTTTCCTGGTTCAAGTAAAGCTTCGAGAAGAGTTTTTCCTGTGTATTCTTGGAATCTTCTTGCATCAAGGATGAAGTATTTAGATTTTTTACCATTTTTCTTAATATCTTCTACTGCTTTTAAAACTTCTTCTTTTGTAGCAAGAATATCCCAGTTTATGTTCGCTTTGAAAGTTTTTGCAGCTGGATGATGCCCTTCTCCAGATTCAGTTGGATATCCTTTTGCTTTCCAAGTTGTGAATCCACCATCTAACATTCTGTTGTCACCGTTTAATCCATTAACACCATATAACCATAAGAAGTACCATACACCAGAAGCGTTAGGCCCTCTACCATCGTCATAAGCAATAACTTTAGTGTTGTTGTCTATTCCTAAAGAGCCAATAAATTTTTCAGCTCTTTCTTTACACATAGGAAGACCGTTACATTTTCTGATATCGTTTAAGTAGTGTAAGTCGTGTGCAAAAGCATGTGCTGAACCTGGGATGTGTCCTTCTTTGAATTTTTTGTCAGAGTCCCCGCTTACAAAAACAGCACCTTTAGCATCGAAAACTTTTTTAGCTTCATCCACACTTATAACGATTAATGGATTAGCTGGTTTAGCTCCAGCCATTGCTACTGAAGTTGCAAGTCCGAGCCCTGCCACAGCCAAAGAAACTTTTTTAAACATTGCCATAAATTACCTCCTTTTTAAATTTTTGATTTATATCATAAAGATTAAACTACAATTTTTAAAAAACAAATTCAAGCAGTTGTCAAGTAAGTAAACATATTAAATTTAACAATTAGGATATTAACATTTCCTAATTTGTCCCTTATATATACCACCAATAATTTAGGTTAACAACAACTAACCTGCATTTTATAGATAAAATAATCAAATGAGATTTTTGAAAAATAAAAGAGTTTTTTATCTTAATTAAACTAAAATTGATAAAAATTAAATGGAGAGGAAATATGAGACATACATATTTTTTGTCTTTTGTTCCTCCATCTAAAGCAAATAGAGTAAAAATAAACTCAAGAGTATTTTCTAAATCAGGGAAAAGGTATATAGTACCTAAAGATGTTTCTTTAAAAATAAATAAAGCTATATGGGAATTGGGACTGCAGTTCGAAAAAAACAAGAAAACTTTTAAAAATCCTGTAAAAGTTAATATAACATTTATATTACCAAATAAAAGAAGAAGGGATTTAGACAATATAATGAAAACTCTGGGGGATTGTTTAGTTTATGCAAACATAATTGAAGATGATAATCTAATCTATGTGCAAAATTTACAAAAATTTATAGTTAAAGGGGAAGAAGGAGTAATTATTGAAATAGAAGAATTAGAAAATATAAATAATATAGACAAACAAAAATTAACAAGCTTAAAAAAATATAAGGAAAATCTAAATGGAATTTAAAGAAATTGGAATTGATGAAAAAACTTTAGAAATTTTAATAAAAGTTTTGATTTCAACAGCCCTTGGTCTAATAATTGGTCTTGAAAGAGAAAGAAGAGCAAAATCAGAGGCTTTTATAGGTATCAGGACAACTCCTTTAATAGCTATTCTTGGGACTTTATCCTCCTTTATATATGAAAACTACTGGAGTGGAATTTTCATTTTTTCATTTGGTGCCTTGATAATTTTTACAGTTATTAACTACTTTAAAGAATTTGAGAAAGATGTTGGGATTACAACAGAAGTTACTCTGATTATCGCTTTTATTATTGGGGTATTAGTTTATTATAATCATATATATATATCTATATTTATAACATTATTAACAACCACATTACTAGCATTAAAACCTATCCTTGAAAAGTTTGCTAAAAGTTTATCTTTAGAAGATATTATTTCAATTTTGAAGTTTTTACTTGTAGTTGTTGTAATTTATCCACTACTTCCTGACAAAAACTTTGGACCTTTTGATGCTTTTAACTTAAAGAGTATATGGAAAGTTGTAATTATTGTTTCTGCATTAGACTTTATTGGATATGTTTTAATTAAATGGAAAGGAGCTAAAACCTTATGGATAACAGGATTAGTTGGTGGTCTTGTTTCCAGCACTGCTGTTAGCTATCAACTTGCAAGAAAAACAAAGGAGTATCCAAAGCTTCTATATCCATCTTCTATAGGAATAGCTCTAGCCTGGACTATTATGAATATAAGGGTAATTGTCCTTGCTGGCCTAATATCTTTTGAACTTGCTAAGGAAGTATTTTTTCCTCTTATTTTAACTTCTGTAATATTTTTGATAATTATGGTTGTTAAGTATAAAAATTATCTAAAACCTGATAAAACGACTTCTGATATTAACATTAGCAATCCTTTTGAACTTTGGTCTGCTATTCAATTTGGTATGCTATATGCTGGAATTAAATTTTCTATTGAAGTTTTAGACCATTTTTTTGGGAGTAAAGGGATATACCTTGCCAGTTTTATTTCTGGGGTAATTGATGTTGATGCAATAACATTATCTTTAGCAAATATGCTTAAAGAAAATCCTTCAGCTATCGAAGTTGCAACAAATGGTGTGTTAATTGCAGTTATTTCAAATAGTATATTTAAATTTTCCTATATATTTTTCTTCGGAACCAAAGAATTAACTAAAAACATAGCATACTTTTTAATTACAATATGTTTAGTTTGTGGAATATACATCATTATTTAATTTGTTGTATAATATTTGTTTCAGTAATGAAAAAAGGAGGATTTTGTAAATGGCTGTATGTCAGATATGTGGAAAGAAGACTGCCCATGGTAATAGAGTTGCCCACTCTGCAACAACTACAAAAAGAACTTGGAGACCAAACTTACAAAGAGTAAAAGCTGTTTTACCAGATGGAACTGTAAAAAGAATTTATGTTTGTGCTAAATGTATGAAAGCTGGAAAAGTTAGAAAAGCTGTTAGATAAAAGAGAGCTTTTGCTCTCTCCTTTTATTTTATCTTCTAAATCTCTTGAAATTTCCCAATTATCTCCTAATTTTTTTTCCTCACAAAAAAAAATCATAATAAAGGTAAATCAAAATGAAATTTATAGACAAAGCAAAAATATATGTTAAAGCTGGCGACGGGGGAAATGGTTGTGTTGCTTGGAGAAGGGAGAAGTTTGTTCCAATGGGAGGTCCTGCAGGTGGTAATGGAGGAAAAGGTGGAGATGTAGTATTAGAGGCTGATTCTAGGCTTCAAACATTAATGGATTTTAAGTATAAAAAGCACTATAAAGCAGAAAGAGGTCAACATGGTTCTGGTTCAAATAAGCACGGAAAAAACGCACCAGATTTAATTTTAAAAGTTCCAGTTGGAACTATTGTAAAAGATGCAGAAACTGGAGAGATTATTGCAGATTTAACAGAAGAAGGACAAAAGGTCATCGTTGCAAAAGGTGGTAGAGGTGGAAGAGGTAACGCAATGTTTAAAACATCCACAAATCAAGCTCCTGATTATGCAGAAGAAGGAGAAAAAGGAGAAGAAAAGTGGATAGAACTTGAACTTAAACTTATAGCAGATGTTGGAATTATTGGTTTTCCAAATGCTGGTAAATCTACTTTAATATCAGTTTTATCTCATGCCAGACCTAAAATTGCAGATTATCCATTTACCACATTATCTCCTGTGCTTGGAGTTTTACAGCTAGATATAGGAAAATCTTTAGTACTGGCAGATATACCAGGATTAATTGAAGGTGCATCTGAAGGTGCAGGTCTGGGACATGAATTTTTAAGACATATAGAAAGAACAAAATTTTTACTACATGTTATTGATGTGTCAGACTTTAGAGAAAGAGAACCTCTGGAAGCTTTTGAAGCAATTAATAAAGAATTAGGTTCTTATAGTGAAAAACTTTTAGAAAAACCTCAACTTGTCGTTGGAAATAAGATAGATATCTTATCTGATAGAAGTTATCTAGACAAACTAAAAGAAGAATTTAATAAAAGAGGATATGAATTTATCCCTGTATCTGCTGCAACAAAAGAAAATATAGATAAACTTGTAGAAAAGTTAAAAGAACTATATGAAAATATTGCAAATAGCTAATCATATTCCTATATTCAAAAGTAGAAACTAACTTTTGGGGGAGTGCCATGAAGACCTTAAATCTCATCCTATCAATTCTATTTATGTTTGCGATTACTGTTTACTCTTATGAAGATGATGTTCAACATGAAAAGGGGTATTACTATGTAATTATTAAAAATAAATCTCCTAAAGTAGTTAATGCTACAGTAGTAGAAGAAATATATAAAGAAGGATGGGATATCGTATCAACTATAAATGTTGACAAAACAGCGAATTTAAGAACTTTTTACAAGACCCATCTAATTTGTAAAGAGAATTACCTTTCTCAAGGAGTTAAAAAGTTTAAAGAAATAGGAAATTTAATTCCATGTAGAATAACTGTGTTAGTAGAAGGAACAAAAGTTAAGGTTATGGTTGAAGATGTTGAAGAAATCGCAAAAATTTACGGTATAAAAGATAAAGAGTTTTTAATGTTCTTGAAAAAGGTTCAAGATGAACTTGTTAATATACTGGTAAGAACTGCAACAAAATTATCACCTAGAACATTTAAACCTATGTATTAAAATAAATGGAAAAATTTATTAAAGAGGTACTAAAGGAAGCTAAAAAAGCATTACAAAAAGATGAAGTTCCTGTTGGAGCAATTATAGTTAAAGATAATAAAATTGTAGCAAGGGGGCATAACCAAAGAATTACCAAGAAAAATGCCCTCTTGCATGCTGAAATTGTAGCTATCCAAAAAGCATCTAAAAAACTAAAGAACTGGCGTTTAGATGACTGTGAAATATGGATTTCCTTAGAACCCTGTATTATGTGTATCGGTGCAATATTACAATCCAGGATAAAAAAGGTTTATTTTTTAGCAAAAAACGAAAAAGAAGGTGCAATAATAAGCCAGTATCAAATTATTGATGACAATAAACTTCCCTCTAAAGTAAATTACGAATTTATTCCTGTAGAAGAAGCATCTATAATACTTAAAGAATTTTTTAAGAAAAAAAGAGGAAAATAGATGCAGGTAAATATTGCACTTCTTCAAATGAAAGTAGAAAATTCTAAAGAAAAAAATCTTGAAAAAACTATCTCTATGATAGAAGAAGCTGTAAAAAATGATGCACAGATAATTTGTACTCAGGAATTATTTTTAACTCCTTACTTTTGTCAGGTAGAGGATTGGGATTACTTTGATTTAGCTGAAGAGATAAATGAGGATAATAAAACTATAAGAATATTGTCAGATATTGCTAAAGATAAAAAAGTGGTAATTATTGCTTCTTTGTTTGAGAAAAGAGCAAAAGGTTTGTATCACAATACTGCTGTTGTTTTAGATGCAGATGGAACTTTTTTAGGAATATATAGAAAGATGCATATTCCAGATGACCCTCATTTTTATGAAAAGTTTTACTTTGCTCCTGGGGACTTAGGTTATAAAGTTTTTAAAACCAAATATGCTAATATTGGAACTTTAATATGTTGGGATCAGTGGTATCCTGAAGCTATAAGGCTCACTGCTTTAAAAGGTGCTGAAATAGTGTTTTATCCTACTGCAATAGGATGGCTTCCTTCTGAAAGAGAAGAGTATGGAAAATCTCAATATACTGCATGGGAAACTGTTCAAAGGGGACATGCAGTTGCGAATGGATGTTATGTCGCTGTTGCTAATAGAGTAGGCTTTGAACCTTCTCCAGATGGAAATGAAGGAATTGAGTTTTGGGGACAGTCTTTTATCGCAAATCCTTATGGAGAAATAATCAAAAAAGCATCTGTAGATAAAGAAGAAGTTTTAGTTCAAAATATTGATTTAAGTTTAATAGAAGAATTTAGAAAAGTGTGGCCATTCTTTAGAGATAGAAGAATAGATAGCTACGGGGATATTACTAAACGCTGGATAGATTAGCTTTAACTTATTTTCAATTTGTTTAACAAGTTTGTTAAGTATTCTAGTTCTTTGAAAATTTGATTTATGGTTTGAGATACTTTTTCTACTTTTTTACTATCTAATGGAAAATATCCTTTTTCTTCCAGAGAAGAAAAGGCTTGTTTTAGTCTGTCTATATGTTTTTGAGCTTCTTCATATGTCTTTTCATATTTTAAATACATACTCAAATTAATCTAACTCCCTTTGTTTTATCTTCTATACATATAGGCTCCTTACAATTTTTTTGTTTTATAACTAAATCTATCTTTTGGTCTCCTATAGTCAATTTTAATTTTGATAGGTATTTTATCTGTTTATTTAAAATATTTTCGGTATTCTCTATTTCTATAAAAATATCTATATC
>WFXI01000280.1 GCA_015490675.1 Hydrogenothermaceae bacterium | reverse complement strand
ACTTACCTGAAATATATGTAGATAGTAATATAAATTTGCTTCTAAAAAGGGCTAAAGAGAATAGAACTGTAGATATTGAAGAATATGAAACTACAGGAGGATACTCTGCTCTAAGAAAAGCTTTAGAAAGATTTTCCCCTGAAGATATTATAACTCTTGTTGAAGAAAGTACCCTTAGAGGTAGAGGAGGAGCAGGTTTCCCAACAGGAAGAAAATGGAGGTTTGTTGTAGCAAATCCAAAACCTAGATATTTAATTTGTAATGCAGATGAGTCAGAGCCAGGGACTTTCAAAGACAGAATAATAATAGAACGAGACCCTCACCTATTAATAGAGGGAATGATAATTTCTGCATATGCAATTGGAGCAGAGAAAGGATTTATTTATATAAGAGGTGAGTATCCTGCTGGATATATGATTTTAGAAAATGCAATAGAAGAAGCATACAAAAAAGGTTATTTAGGTAAAAATATTCTAGGGAGTGACTTCTCCTTTGATTTATATGTTTACAGAGGAGCTGGAGCCTATATTTGTGGAGAAGAAACTGCACTAATAGAAAGTTTAGAAGGTAAAAGAGGACATCCCAGATTAAAACCACCTTATCCACCACAGTATGGGCTTTTTGGAAGACCAACAGTTGTAAATAATGTAGAAACCCTGTCTAATATCCCTATTATAGTAACTTATGAGCAGTACTTTATGCATATTGGTCCTCCAGGATATTATGGACCAAAACTATTCCCAGTTAGTGGTAGAGTTAAAAGACCAGGAGTTTATGAATCCACAATGGATATAACCCTAGAAGAACTTATAGATATGGCAGGAGGGCCTATAGGAACTCCAAAAGCTGTATTTTCTGGAGCTTTAGGTGTTTATCATCATTCAGAGTTTAATATTCCTATGGATTATTCACCAAGAGGTTTTGGTGGAACAGGAACAACAATTGTATTAAATGAAAATGATTGTATTATCGATTCTTTAATAGTGATTGCAAATTTCTTTCACCACGAAAGTTGCGGAAAGTGTACCCCTTGCAGAATAGGTACTTATGAGCAATATAATATAATTAAAAAATTTCAGGAAGGAACAGCAACAGAAAAAGATATAGAGCTTTTAGAGCATTTAGGAAAAAATATACCAATAGGTTCAATTTGTGGACTAGGATATTCTGCACCAAATGCAATAATGGATGCATTAAGAAAATTTAGAGATGAATTTGAGGCTCATATAAAGGGAGAATGTCCAGCAGGGGTTTGTTTTTAGATGAAAAAAGTAGTATTTCTTTTTTTTCTTATTTTTTCTTTTTCAATAGCAAATGAAAATAATCAACAACTAAAAAGATTACTGGCAATTATACAGGGAAGTTTTAAAGATAAGGTCTATACAATAACTATTCAAAAGGCTAAAGAATACCTTAAACTTGCCCCTGAAAATGATAAATACAAAGATGAAGTCGCAAAAATTCTAGTTTACAGTTTTATAAAGTCAAAAAGAGGAAGTATTAAAGACCTAATAGAATTTATAGAAAAGCAAAATTTATCAAAGCAAACAAAAATTTACATTTATTCTATGCTTTTAAAAGAAGCAAAAGACAAAAATTTAGAAAAAACATTATTAGAAAAATTATACACGCTAACAAGAGATAAAAAATACCTAATAAAACTAGCATCAATTCTATATAAAGAAAAAAACTATAACGAACTTACAAAACTACCTGATATAAAAGAAATTAACTTATATAAGGTAATAGCACTTTACAAACTAAAAAAATATAAACAGCTTGTAAAATTCACAGACAAAATGTCTAAATTCCCATCAGAAAATAAAGACGAGGTTTTGTATTACAGAGGCCTTGCACTTATAAAACTGGGGCAAAAAGAAAAAGGAATAAAAACATTAGAAGCAATAACATTTAAAACTCCAAAAATTATTAAATACATAGCTAACTACTATTTAAAATCAGGAAAGTATATATTTGCTGAAAAGTATTTGAAAATGCTTTATTTAGAGGAAAAAGAAAGAGATTTTGCTTTATTTTATTTAGGGTATGTTAATGAAAAAGAAAAAGATTATAAAAAAGCGTATGAATATTATAAAAAGCTACTTAATTCAAAAAACGAAAAATATAAAAAACTAGCGATGCAAAGAATTATTTATTTAAAATCTTTAGGCAAACTTCCTAAGGAAAAGGTTTATTCAATAAGGGTTGTTTTATACAAAAATGAAAACAAAGCAAAGAAATTTATAAAAAGGAAAAAACTTGATGAATGTTTCATCTATCCATATAAAAAGTTTATTGGTGTTTACTGTGGAATTTTCTACAAAAAAGAAGAAGCTAGCAAGGAAAAAGAATACCTAAAGAAAAAGCTAAAAATAAAAGATTTAGTAATTCAAAAACTAGAAATTTAACTGTTTTTTCTCTTAGATTTTCTTCTCATTTTGCTTTTATACATTTTAGTATCAGCAAGTTGAAGAGCCTCTTTTAAATCTTCAGTTTCTAGAGGAATTCTAACTATTCCATAGCTAAAAGAAAGATTATATTTTTTAAATTTTTCTTCAAAAATTTCCCTTAGGGAATTAAGTTTATTCTCTATAGAATACAAATCACAAGAATTAACTATAATTAAAAACTCATCACCACCAATTCTACCAATTAAATCAGATTTCCTAAAATGTTTTACAAATAAATCTGCAACATTTTGCAAAACTTCATCACCAACAGTATGTCCATACTTATCATTTACTTCTTTAAAATTATCAAGGTCAATATAAACTAAACATATGTTATTTTTTATACCTCTTTTGCCTTTTTCTATTTCTCTATCAAGATAATCAATAATAAATTGACGGTTGTATAGCTTGGTTAAAGCATCATACATTGCCCTGTAGTTTAGCTTTTCTATAAGTCTTCGTAAAGTATCTGAATAAAAATATGCTAAAAATGATACAGCTAGGTATGAGCCAACAGCCTCAAATATCACATTAAAGCTATAGAATATTTTTATAATTCCTGTTATTGATAGTATTCCAAGTAAAGCCATAGATAAAACAAAAAACAAGTTCCACAAAAATGCCTCTTTTTTATCTTTCAAAAAGAAAGCTAGTAATGGAAATGTGTATATCCAAAAAATTCCATTACCAAAAAAACCACCAGTTTTTATAAGCAAGATTAAAACTAAGTAAACCAAAATTAAAATATTTGTTGATGTAAGTTCATAATTTCTTGTTTTTTTGAAAAAAACTACATTTAAAACTGCGAGGGAAGATAAAATAATCTCTATAATACCTACTATAGGGTTGTGGTACAGAATGTTTAATATTGCAAAAGAAGTTGTGGAAGTTACACCAACAACTGTAAACAGATATATTATCTTCTCTTGATTTTTTCTAAAATCATAAACTTTATCTATCAATATTCCTCCTACTACTTAAATATTCAATTTTCATATGCAGTTTCTATAGCCATTTTAATGTCCTCAAATAAAGTAGGTTCAGCATTAGGGTTTCTTAAGACATAAGCAGGATGATAGGTTAATATTAAAATTCTATCTTTCCATATGATTTTTTGTCCCCTTTCTTTAGTGATAGCAACATTCCTACCTAAAAATGCTCTTGCAGCTGCAGCTCCAAGAAGACATAAAACTTTAGGATTAATAATTTCTATCTGTCTTTCTAAAAATGGGAAACAGGCTTCCTGCTCTTCTAATGTTGGAGTTCTGTTCCCTGGGGGACGACATTTATTTACATTTGCTATATAAAATTCTTCCCTTTTATGCCCTGCTTGCTCTATTAATTTTGTTAGTAATTTCCCAGCTCTACCTACAAAAGGTCTACCTTGCTTATCTTCGTCTGCTCCTGGAGCTTCTCCAACAAACATTAAAACTGCATTTGGGTTTCCTTCTCCTAATACAGGTTGAATTCTGTTTTTATATAAGTCGCACTTAGTACATTGTTTTATTTCTGTTTCTATTTGTTTTAATTGATTGAGTTTTTCTTTTAGGATATCTTCTTGGTTCATAAATTCTCCTTCAAGAAATATTTCATCAAATCCAAGCTCCTTTAGAATTTTTAAGTGCCTTTTTATTTCCTCCAAAATAAACTCCTTTACCAATTGGTTAAATCAGTTTAAATTTATAATGAATAAATTTCAACAAGGGGGATATAAATGGGAATTTCTACTATAGTGCTTGCTATACTTATATTTTTATTTCTGTCTTCAGCAATAAAGATACTTCCTGAATATGAAAGGGGAGTTATATTTCGTCTTGGTAGGGTAATCGGAGCAAAAGGTCCAGGATTAATTATTTTAATTCCATTTATAGATAAAATGGTTAGAGTTTCTCTAAGGGTGGTAACTTTAGATGTACCAACTCAAGATGTAATTACAAAGGATAATGTATCAGTAAAAGTTGATGCAGTAGTCTACTTTAAAGTTGTTGACCCAGTAAAAGCTATTGTTAATGTTGAAGATTATATCTATGCAACTTCTCAGATTTCACAAACTACACTAAGAAGTATATGTGGACAAGAAGAATTAGATGGGCTTCTTTCCAAAAGAGAGGAAATAAATATGAAACTACAGGAAGTTATAGATAAAGAGACAGATGCTTGGGGAGTAAAGGTTATTTCTGTGGAACTTAAAAGAATAGACCTTCCTGATAATTTAGTAAAAGCTATGGCAAGACAGGCTGAAGCAGAAAGGGAAAGAAGAGCTAAAATCATAGCTGCAGAAGCTGAATATCAAGCTGCAGAAAAACTTTTACAGGCTGCAGAAATGCTTGCTAAAAATCCTATATCTGTTCAATTAAGATATTTGGAAACTTTATCTACAATTGGACATCAGAATGCAAAAACAATAGTTTTTCCTTTCCCTACTGAAATGCTTGAATTATTTAAACAAAAAAAGGATAAAGGGGAGTAGTTATTCCCCTTTTAGTTTTTCTAAAAATTCCTTTTTAAATTCTTTAAATCTATTTTCAGAAATTGCTTTTCTTATATCTTCCATCATTTTGTTATAAAATCTTAAATTGTGAATAGTTCCAAGTATCATTGCTGTGATTTCTCCAGCATTATATAGATGTCTTACATATCCTCTAGAAAAGTTTTTACAGGTATAACAATCACATTCTGGGTCTATTGGTTCGTCGCTTAATTTATGTTTCGCAGCGTTAATATTTAGTCTCCCTCTATGAGTAAATAAAGTTCCATTCCTTGCATTTCTAGTGGGCATTACACAATCGAACATATCAACTCCTCTGTCAACACTTTCTATTATATTTTCAGGAGTTCCAACCCCCATTAAATATCTTGGTTTGTTTTTCGGGATATACTCAACAACTACTTCTGTCATTTCATACATATATTCAGCAGGCTCTCCTACAGATAACCCTCCGATTGAGTATCCATCCATATCAAGCTCAACAGTTATTAAGGCACTTTCTTTTCTTAGCTCTTTATATGTAGAACCTTGAATTATTCCAAATAATGCTTGATGGTTTTGTTTTTTTGCTTTTTTGGACTTTTTTAACCATTCTATTGTTTTCTTT
Organism: Hydrogenothermaceae bacterium; assembly: GCA_015490675.1. Classification (GTDB taxonomy): domain Bacteria; phylum Aquificota; class Aquificia; order Aquificales; family Hydrogenothermaceae; genus Hydrogenothermus. The sequence continues at coordinate 1,229 of WFXI01000280.1, read as the reverse complement.
ACAGCATCTAAAGCAGTAGTCTTTGAAACAGGATAAGGAGGACAAACATCTAAAGGCATCATAATATCACTTCCTATTATTTCCTGAATTTCTATAACAAGTTCTGGAGTAAAGTAGTGCCAGCTACCATCAATATGAGACCTAAATTTTACTCCATCATCTGTTAAAATAACTTCAGCTTTATGTTTCCCAGATTTTTCCTTTCCTTTTGCTAAAGAAAATACCTGAAACCCTCCACTATCAGTTAATATTGGTTTCTCCCAGTTCATAAATTTATGAAGTCCTCCAAAATGCTTTAAAACCTCTATACCAGGTCTTAAATACAAATGATAAGTATTTCCTAGAATAATTTGAGGTTTTGTTTCAAGAAGATGATGTTTTGTTATAGCTTTAACAGTTCCAACTGTTCCAACGGGCATAAATACAGGAGTTTGTATTTCACCGTGGATTGTTGTTATTTTACCAAGCCTAGCATTTCCATCTTCCTTAATTAGCTCAAACTTGAACAGTTTTGTTACCTCCTGTTTGTAATAAAATTAATAAAATGAAACAGACTTTTTTATTATACAGCTTACTTATTATTGGAATAGTTTTAACAAAAATAAATGCTAATTTTTATTTTCTTGTCGCAACAGTTCTTATTTCACCATTATCATTTTATAATCTTGAAAAACTAGGGATTCTTACAAATATAAAAAAAGGCTTTTTACATGGACTTGGGCTTTCCTTAATTTATTTACCATTTATATTAAACAAAATTGAAATTTCAGCATTCTATCAACTTCCACAAGTTTTTGCAGAAGAAATATTTTTTAGAGGATATCTTCAAACTACCCTTGAAGAGAGACTTAAATCACCATATAAAGCTATACTTATTTCTTCGCTAATGTTTTGTATTCCACATGTGATACTATTTCCAAGTTTAACAGCAGTTTTAACATTTTTTCCTTCTTTGGTTTTTGGGTATTTGTTTTATATAACTAGGTCTATATATGCTTCTGTTATATTTCACTTGTTTTCTAATGTATTTTTCTTGTATGCAAGTCAGAAGCTATTTCAAGATTTTTAATTTTTTCCCAATTGACAAAAATTTCTATTTTTTTATATTATTACTTTGTAGTTAGTTAGTGCTAACTAATTAAGAGTTTTTAGACTAAAATACTGGAGGTTTGAAAAATGGAGTTAGATACTCTGACCCTCTCTAGGTGGCAGTTTGGACTTACAGCTTT
>WFXI01000279.1 GCA_015490675.1 Hydrogenothermaceae bacterium | reverse complement strand
GTAGATGCCCATGCATTTTTTAAAAAGTCTAATAATGCTTGTTTTCTTTCTTCTGGTTCGTTTGCTATTACCTGCAGTATTTGCTCTTCTATGCTTTCTTTTTCTTTTTTTGGTTTTATAAACATTTCGCCTTCGCCTGTTAAGAGCCAGTTTATGTTTACATTGAATTTTTTAACTAGAGGAATTAATTTTTCATAACTAGGTTTTTGTTCTCCTTTTTCATATCTATGGTAGACGCGAAGAGAAACACCCATAAGTTTAGCCATATCTGTTTGAGATAATCCTAATTCACTTCTTAAGTATTTTAATCTTTCTTCAAAACACTTACACATCTTTCATACCTCCTTTTTGACTAAAAATTCAAAAAAAGACTTGACATTTGACTTATAAGTCAATATACTTATTTCCAGTAATTAGCTATCGGCTAAATAAAGTATAACAGGGAGTGAAAATTGAAAAGCTATGCACTACCTCCAGAAATGAAGAAGGCACTTATAGACAAAGGAAAGTCATTAACCCAGTGGTGCAGAGAGAAAAAGTTTAATAAAGCATTGGTTCAGCTTGTTATAAACAATCCAAACAGAGACTTTTCAAACGCTCCCAAACAAAAACAAATTTTAAAAGCCTTAAAAAAAGATTTCCCAGAAGTGTTTAAAAGGAAGGAGAGAAGGTAATGGAAGAGTTAATTAAAGTCCTAATCTTAATGACATTCGCAATAACTTTTGGAAGTATAAGCATAGCTTTGTCTATATTGGTAGCTTTCATTGGATTGGATAAAGAACTTCAAAAGATAACCAGTTCCTATCAGAAAAGCAATAACAAGAAAAGCAAGGATAATAAAAGTGAGGAACTTAAAAATGTTTGAATTTAAAATTTTCCTAAAAAGTTCAGATATACCCAGCATAACAATTAATGCAAAGCTCCATGAAACTATAAGTGCAAAATTACCTATATTAAAGGTTGCATTAATACCAAATATCCCCACTTCCATAAAAATAACTTTACCTAAAACAAAAAATTTAAGTGGCAACCTTGCCAGTATTTTAAGGACTTTAAAAAAGACAGGTGTTATATATAACAGAAAATTCAACATTTTCAGGGAGGGGATTTAAAAATGTTTGAAATATTTGCCTTTTCGCTTATTACAGCATTGATAATAACAGGATTTTTCCTCTTGTTTGTAAAAATTTCAGGAATTGAAAAACTTTTGCTTAAGAAGGAAAAAACCAATGAAAATAAAGGACAAGAAAACAATGAAGAATAAAACAATAAATAAGAAAAACAAAAAATTAGACCTCTTGCTCTTATATTGGACATATTGGTCATTAGCTTCTAATGCCAGTTTTCCAAAGCCTATAATTAAGCTCATTAACGCACCTAATAACGCTCCCACTTCCATAAAAACAACTCTACCAAAAACAAAAAAACTAAGTGGCAACCTTGCCAGTATTTTAAGGGTTTTAAAAAAGATAGGTGTTATATATAACAGAAAAAATGCTTGTCCGAGCCTGCACTTATCTGCCGCCAGTGTAGGTATCTTACCTCCCCCTCTTGCTTGCTGGTCTGCTCAAATCGGGCAGACCCTTTTTAAAAGGGAAAGAAAAGCCCAAGAATGGGCTAAAAATGATATAAATGAATTACTTGTCAGAAGATTCTTTTTTGGTGGTTTTTTCTTTTGGTTCTTCTGTGGAGAGGTTGATGGACTTGTCTTTTATCTGGGTGGTGTTCTCCATAACTATTTGTTTGTCTCCTTTGCCTCCAGTGGAGGGCACCGCCTTTTTCTTTTCATCTCCCATAATCTAACCTCCTTGAGAGTATTTATAAAAAGAAAAAAACAATATTGCAGACTCAATAATAATAAAAATAAGAATAATCTTATACTTTTTAGCATTATTCAAAACTCTTTTAGACTCATTAAAAATAGCTCGTTCTTTTTCCCTAATAAGTTCTACATAAAAAGCTTCTTCTTTTTTGGGATGGTTAATAATCTTTTCATACACCCAGTCTATATCCTTATCATATCCAATATCTTCAACCTTTTTAATATTTTTAAAATTTCTTCTAACGGTGCTTATTTCCCAGATTATAAAGGTAGAAATAGCAAGGTTGATAATCATAAAAATAAAAATCTCTACTGGAGTAGTTTTAAAGAACTTTATGAAAAACAGTCCTGCAGTAAAAAGAGCAAGATTTACCCACAGGAAATTTCTAAACTTTTCAAAAGAAAGCCTGTAATTTTCGGCTCTCATATACTCGTAAGTAGATTTAGCATCTTTGTAAATTTCCTTAAGGAACTCGTAAGTTTTCATACCTTCTCCTCCTTGAAAGTTATTATCGGAGGAGGGTTGTTTGGTGGTGTTTTCTCCCATGGCAACCTTATTTTACACCTCCACCCCTCCTCTTTCTATATAAAAGAAAAAGGGGCTAAAAAGGACTATGGAAGAAATTAAAAGCCTTTTAATGCTTTTGATAGGTTTGGTTTTAGCTTTTGG
>WFXI01000278.1 GCA_015490675.1 Hydrogenothermaceae bacterium | reverse complement strand
TCTGCGTTCTCTACAAATGTCCTGTCACAACTTTTGCATAAATACCTTTGCTTTTTGTTTGAGTTTAATCCTTTTTTTACTATCTTCCCTGAATTACAGTATTTGCACCTCATAATTTTATTTTATCCTATGTACCAGTGAACTGACTACCTTTTTAGCTCACCTTTTGGCTCTATTTTTTTGTTTGTGAGATTTGTCCAGTATATAGTGTGCAGAACATGGCTTGAAAAATGATACTCAAATCTTTTTGTCCAATAATCAACTTCCGAAAGGTTTCCTTCTTTTAGAGCTTTCTTTATCATTTGAAGGTCTTTATTAGCCTTTTTAACAGCACCACCATGATGGTATGTGTAATGAAGATAAACTGTTTCTTCGTCTATAACCGGTTCAAGAAAATCTGTAGGATACGGTAGAGGTTGTAAAACAAAATTTCCTTTTTCATCTACCAACCTATCTAATCCACTTTCTATAACACCTTTTGCAAAAACACTATCAAGAGCCGTAGCAACACCTATAACCGTGCCCGTTTTTAAAAACTCACGTCTATCCATTTTTATTCTCCCCTTGTTAAAATTTTTATATAAATTCTATCAGTCTTTTACGTTTTATATTGTATTTCCCGTTTTTGAATAATTCCTGATTTATTAACCGTGGCTTCTCCTTTTTCAATCTTTCATAATTTTCAAAAATTTTCAGTTCATCAAATAAAAACCACTCTCTTAGTATGGTTAAATATTTTTCTCTATCCCTCTCAAAATTTTGAGGATTATTGATAAATTCATACTTTTCCAAAAAGTCTGGTTTTGCAATTTTGTTTATGATTTTTAAAATTTTTTCCATTGTTTTAGGTTCTCCACTTAATCTGTCCCATAGCTCTTCAGCTAATAAAACTTCTTTGGAGTCAAAATATTTCTCAAACTCAATTAAATGTTTCATAAATCTTTCTTTATTATATCCTGTAGAAGTATCACTTAATGGGTCAAACGGAAAACCTATGAAGTATCTTACTTCTTTATCTGGGTATTTTAGCTTTAAACAAGCTTTAGCAGAGAGGATTTTTAGTTTTTCTCCTCTCATTTCTCCAGCATTTGGGCGGACTGATTTTAGTTCAATAGCTTCTATATAATCTTTTTCTATAATAAAAACATCAGCAGTAAAATCTAAAGCGTTAATTAAATCTCCACCAGTTTGGAATATCAACTCGTTTTCTCTTTCTAAATTTGGTTTCCTTTGTCCATTTTTAGGTCTGTAATTATTTCTAAAATTGTATTTTGTTGTTTTTCTGTGATTTTACATTTTTTGAATGTTCTTTTTTCTCCATCGCTTAAAATATGTGCCACATTTTCAAAAAATGATTGTCCTAATGTTGTATTTAACCCGTGTAGCCAGCTTGATAGGGAAATAAAATAAGGGACATTATCAACATATTTTTCTATTTTATCCTTAAAAGCATTCAAAAATGCCTCATGAAAAGGTGCGTTCCTATTTTCCTGACTATCCTCTGGAAAATTATCAAACCTTGTCTTTAAAACTCGTATAACTTCTAAAGCTATGAGTTGGGTTTTATTGTTAGTCATTTTTTCTTATGTAAATCAATAATTAATACCCTTTTTATTATCCAATCTTTATCATCTTCGGTTTCATAAATTAACTTATATCCTTTTAAAACTTCTCTTATTTTTTCCCATCTCTCTTTATCATTTTCTATTTTTGAAATTTTTTTTGAAATTTTATTTAATTCTTGTTGTAATTTATCTTCTTTGATATTTTTAACATATTCAGGTAATTCCTTTATTATTTCTTTTTCTCCAAATTCTTTAGTTAAATTATCATAATATTCCTTTATATAATCTAATAAATGCTCTATTGGCCCAGGATTATACCCTTGTGCAATTGGGCAACAAAATATACAAGCAAAAGGGTTTCCCTTTTTCAAAATTTCATATTTGCTTAAATTATTATTCCTATTGGAGCATTCCTCTTGAATTATAGACTGTATTGTCAAAGCAGATACGAGTATTAAACATTTACACGAGAGAAAATGTCGTAGTCCACATAAATATCTACACATTGTTTGAATATTTATGTCATGGTTTGAGTAAAATAAATAAAAAGGAAGTTTATGATTGTCTTTACAGTATCTAATTAAGGTTTGTAATTGATTTCCATTATTGTAATTAAGACTATTACAATAAGAATCATATTCCTTTACTGTCTTTTTTGCTTGAATGACAAAGGATATAGATTGATTATTTCTACTATCTATAAATACAATTTCTATATCTGCACCTGTTACGTTATGCTCTTGATGATGTGTAAATTGTTCTATATTTAGATAAAACGACCTGGTATTTCTAAATAAACTTCTAATTTTCCATACTATATAATCTGTAATACTTTCTTCTTTAGCATCTGCTTTATTAATAAAATGTCCAACATTATTAGAAATATTAATAAAACGTTCACAATAGCTCATAATTTCTTACTCCCTCTTCATCACAAAAACACTCTCATAATAAGCATTTTTATCTCTTGAAGTTCTGTTTAAAACAGGTCTTTTGTATTCTTCTACTATTTTTAAACCAGACCTTTGGGCTATTTCTGGGTATAAATTATACTCATCGTTTGCAACTATTATTATAGTTGGGTTTTCAATCATATATTTAAGAGAATTTTTTAATACCTGCGTTATTCCTTCAATATAGCTTTCCCTTGCTTCTTTTCCTTTGCCTTTATATAGAGGTCCTATTTCAAGTTCATCTCTGCGTTTTATTCCAAAAAGCTCATAAGCGTAGGCATGTTGCTCGTGGTAATCAATTTGCCCTACATATGGGGGAGATGTAAATATTCCAGTTATTTTTCTATCTTTTAAAAGTTTATAAAACTCTTCATTTTTCTTTTTGACTTCTTCAAAAATATTTATTGTTCTACTATCTCCTGTTAAAACTTCTTGGAAAGCATTAGTTTTCAAATTTTTATATTCTGCTAACCTTTTTACAGTATCATTTGCATACTTTTTAAATGTTGGAATAAGAGAAAAAACAGGTTTGCAGATTTTAAAATGCTTATAACAGTAGTAAGGAGTATATTGGGGCTCTTTTAACCTGTCTAAATCCATATGTGTAGTTGCTCTAACAGAGCGAACAGTTCTACTTAGGATTACCATTAAAGTTTTTTTAATATTTTCATCTTTGATACTTTTAATAATATCTAAAATTTTCTGTGCTTCTTCTCTGACACTTGGGATATACCATTTATCTAAGAAAGAATTTCCATTTTCTTGACTTAAAGAAATACTATGTTTTTGAATTAATTCTTGATAAATTTGTAAAAATTCATTTTGTTTTTCCACTAAATATTCTTTTGTAATTTTCCCCTCTCTAAACTCTTTTTTAAATTCTGGAGATGGGAAGTTTACTTTATTGAATTGCTCTAACTGTTGTCTAAGTTCTTTCTCAAATTCTAAAATGTGGTTGTTTTCTTCATATATTTTTAAACTTTTCAAAATTTCATTTATTTTCCTTTGAAGTTCTCCTAAATTTACGTTCGCAAATTTTACCTCTGTTATTATTGTGTTAAATTCAGATATGTCTATTCCTATACTGTGGATATTCATTTCATTTGCTTGAATTAGTGTTGTCCCACTACCAACAAATGGGTCTAATACAATATCACCTTCTTTAAAGTACCTCTTTAGGAAATATTCAACTAATTGGGGAATAAACTTTCCCTTGTAAGGGTGAAGTCTATGAACATGCTTTGTTCTTTCGCGTTCCGGTATCCAGTCAAAAGATAATTCCCAGTTTATATCTTTTCCTAATTTTTCTTTAATAATTTTTTCTTTTTTTAGAACGTTTTCTTCGTAATATCTTTTGAGTTCATTTATAGAAACCAGAACAGCGCCATTATTGTTATACTTGTTTATCTTTCCATAACTTATAAGATAGGATATATTGTTCTCTGTAATCTCCCTATTTAAAAACTCACTTGCCCATTTTGAAGCTTCTTTTATTGTTAAAAAATCTTTTTGCTCTATATCAGTTTTTATTTTCATAACTGCTTAATAACGTGTAAGTCTCTTACACATATATAAGTTCTGCTAAATTTATTTTATTTCTATCTTCCTCACAGGTTTAGGTACAATAACAGCCTGTACTATCATATCTTCCGTAGCTTGAAATCCATGAGATTCTTCTCTTTCATAGATTATTGTTTCTCCTGCTTTTAGTTCTTTGTAATTTTCTTCTGTTTTATAGAAAAATTTACCTTTTCCCTCTAAAACTGAAACAATTACCCTTGAGGGTGATGTGTGCATGGGAATTTTTTGTCCTTTCTTTAGATAAAAATGTATTATTAAACAGTTATCATCATCAAAAACTCTCTCGCTGTAAGGTCTTTTTTCATTAAACTTTGAATATTCCGGCATTAGAATTTTTGCCATTTTACCAACCTCTAAACATCCTATGACATGAAAGGCAACCCTTTACCATGTAATTAAACTTTTCGAAGGCTTCTTCTTTTTTACCATGTTTTACAAGCTCTACTATTTCTTCTGCTGAGCCGTGAACAATTTTCTCAAAATTTTTCATATTTTTCATAAAAAGCTCTCTCTTCTCTGGTGGTATGTATTTTGCAGCTCCACCTTTTGGCATAGGATGCTCAGCTATCTCTTTTGCTCCTTCGATTATCATTAAATCATTGTTCCATATAAATCCTTGCAAAATCTTTAATGTTTCAAAATTGACCTTTTGCATTACTCCTCTTAATGTTAAATCCTGTGAAAAAGTGTTTGATGTGAAAATCAAGAAGATAAATAATGTAGAGAATAAGATTTTTTTCATCTTACACTCCTATGTTTTTTCGTATTACTATTGTATTATAACCCAATAAAAGAATTGGTTTTGTTCTTGAATAACTACTTTCTTTTTTTAAGCAGATGACGAGATAGGCTATACATTGATGGATATAATTCACAAATCCATGCTATTCAAAAACTCTGAGGTTGAAATGGTTTTTATGTCAGGTGAATAAAAATTCTTATCATTTGTTAAAATCAAATCACATCCTTCTTTTTTAGCCAAAACATACTGTAATGTATCTTCTAAGTCTTTAAAGTTCATATTTTCCTTCATAAGATTTACTGCTTCTTGAACTTCATAGTTTGAAAAAGGAATAAGAGAATATACATCTAAAGAATCTTCTATATCATATAAAGCTCTATTCCCATATTTTTTCCTTAATACATAATAAACAGTTGTTATCAAATCACAGCTTGTATAAAGTTCTATTTCCTCCTGAGACAAAAGATATCTGATTGTTTTTACAGATTTATCACTTTCTTCCCTTGTTTCATCAAATGTATCAATAATTACATTTGCATCTACAAAAACTTTTTTAATATTCACCACCCATTTCCTCTTTTAATTCTTGAAACGTTTTGTTTTCCGTAATTCCTGCGTAATGTTTTGCCCTTTTTACTATTCTTTCAAAAGCTTCTTTTCTTTTTTTTCTTTTATACTCCTTGAGCTTTTCTTCTAAAAGTTCTTCTATTAAAACACTTTGAGGTTTTTTATAATACTCTGCCATTTCTTTTAATGCTCTGTCTATGCTTGCTGAAAGAACTATATTTTTTCTCACTTTCTTTTCAGTATTTTTCATTACTTACTCCTTACATAAGTTAATTATACACAATAAAAGATATGTACAAATTTGTTATACATCAAATCAGATTATTTATCGTTTTATAAACATTCTTATGCTTATGAGGTTATCTCTATTTTTACAGGTTTGAAACCTTCATTTTCGAGGGTGTCTTTTAATATCTGGTACACTCTGTCTAATCCTTCTTTATAGGTTAATCCCTCTTTAAATACGTATAAATCAATGTCAGGTCTGTATCCTATGATGTCGTATTTTTCCGGTTCTTTTATGTCAAACTCTGTAGCTACTCCGTAGGCTTTTCCTATTTTTTCCACAACGTCTTTTGGAATGTAAGTTGGTCTATAACATCCAAAACCTACATCTCTCTCTAACTTGTCAGGATTTGGAACAGCCACTATGTAAAGTGCCGATATTTCCCTCGTATTTCCTTCTTCATCAAAAGCTACCATTTCAACAAAATGATTCCAAGATTTAGCTTGCATATTGCTCTCCTTATAAGTTTTTTAGAGTATTTTAATCTGTATCAGGGATAAAAAAATGATTTTTATTCTGAAAAGTGCTAAAGATTATATATTTGCAATAAGTTCCTTTACCCTTTTTTCAATCTCATCTCTTATTTCTCTAAAGACCTTTAGCTTTTCCTCTTCTGTTCCCTGTGCTCTTGCGGGGTCAGGAAGTCCCCAGTGTTGCGTGTTTGCATTTGGTACTACAGGACAGGTTTCGGCAGCATCTCCGCAGAGGGTTATCACATAATCAAGCTGACTTAAAGGAATTTCTTCAAGGGATTTTGACCTGTTCTTAGAGATGTCTATTCCTTTTTCTGCCATTACTTTTATAGCAAATGGATGAACGTATCCAGAAGGATTAGAACCCGCCGAGTAAACTTCTACGTCTTTTCCAAGTTTCTGTGTATAATATTTTCCAAACCCTTCAGCCATCTGACTTCTTGCAGAGTTTCCTGTACAGATAAAACCTATTTTCATCACTTTAGTCCTCATCTTCTTCATGAAAACGATTTTCCAAATTGGTGGGTGATTTTTCCATTAAGGGTTTTACCCCAACTCCATACTCATAAACCAATATTCCCCCTAATCTTCCCTGATAGCCTATTAACCCTATACCGATGAACGCTGCAATTAAATAAATCATCATAAGTTTGGAGTTTTCTTTTACATAAAGATAAACCCTAAATAAACCTAAACCTGTGAATATCCAAGGTAAAAACTTTCCAAGTTCTTCATGAGGTTCAAAGACTTTTTCTGCATTAGTCCCTTCTATGAACTTTTCTACTACTTCTTCGGCAGCTTCCCCAGAAAACATTGCTCCCCATACAGCTAAAACTCCTACAATAAAAGTCCAGAAACCTGCATGTTTCAAACTTTCTTTTTTCAATATAAAACCTAAAAGGTCAAAAATAACACCCATTATTGTTAAGGCAATTGCAAAGTGAACTATAGGTGGGTGTAATTCAGCCATTTTATTTCTCCATAAATAAAGCGTTCATATTTATATTAGTCCGTATTATAAACAATGTCCAAACAAATTTTGAATTATGGTTGGAATTCTACAACTGTTTCAACTTTTCTCCTAAACTACTTGGAACAATAATTTTTAACCCATCTTTTTGTTTTTCATAGAAAATAATATCAACATAAATTTTCTCTGGCAACATATCCTTTTGCTTATATGAAATAGGCTTTAGACTTATTGGTATGTTTCCAATATATCCGTCAATTCCTTTACTCTCTTCTTCTGGTGTTGAAAGTCTATATTCTGTATTAAACATATTTGCAATCTTTTTCAATATAGCCTCTTGAAATCTTAATCCTATAAATGTTTTAACTATTACCAAATCTCTAACCCATTGGCGAACCATGTTTTCGTCAATTTGATTAATCACTTCTCTAAAGTTATCTATCATTTCAAGGATTTTTTGTGTTGCAATATCTATAGCTTCAGGATGTTTCTTAAGATACCATTCTTCCCTTTCTTGCAGTGTTTTTCCTGTAAATTCTTTTATTAATTCACTCATTTGTCCAACGACTTTTGGTCTCGTTGCCTGTGCATTTTGATTAGCCAGATTTATAATCTGGGTTGCGTATTTAGGAAACTCTGGTGTTTCTATTTCCATTAATTTTTTAATTTCATCAATTTTTATTTTTAATTCCATAAACTTCTCCAATTAAATAGCTTTAACATTTTTATCCAATTTGATAAATTTGTTTTTAAGGTCAAAATCAGAATTCATATCCACAGTGGCAAGTCCGCTTTTTAGCAAATATGCATTTATAAATATTTTATTTTTAAGATACACGTAAGCTTCCACAGTTTCTTTATCTGCTACATAGTTTTTATCAAATTTTAGATAAACCTCTTTTTTTAACACATACTGCCTTAGGTATGAAATGGTATTATCTAAGTCTGTTATAATAACACCCCTAAAATTTACTATTAGCCCTGTATCTAACTTTAGGTTTCCGTTTTCTAAAATGTCGATTACCTTATATGTTTTGCCTTTTCCAAATTTCAATTTTTCTGGTTCAATTACAGGCTTTGCGTCTTTTATTCTCGGAGTATACTCTACATCTTCAGGAATAATTGCTTTGTTTCTTTTTATGATTTCTATTTTTTTCCCTATCATATCCAATCTATTTGTTGATAATTTTTGATTTATAATTTGTAGAAAATCTTCATTTATTTCATACCCTATTGCATTTCTATTCAGCTCCAGAGCTACTTTAGCAGTAGTTCCGCTGCCAAGAAATGGGTCAAGGACTGTTTCTCCAACAAAGCTGAACATCTTTATTATTCTTTTTGGTAGTTCATCAGGGAACATCGCTTGATGGTCTATCTGCCTTGCACCTGCAAAATGCCAATGTCCAGAAAAATACTCTTTCCATTCTTCTTTTGATAATTTTGATTTTTCTTTTATTTCCTTTTTGATTTTTTTACTTTTACCCGGTTTTTTAAAAATAAGAATATGCTCATAGTCTATCTCAACCATACCGTTAGGAGGATAAGGATATGAACCCATTACATTTGCTCCACCTGTAGTATTCATAGTGGTTTTTTTCTGCCAGATAATAGAGCCCATGTAATCAAATCCAATATCTTCACATTGAGCAATTATTTCCGCATGTAGAGGTATAATTTTATATCTTCCATAGACTATAGACCTTGCGAACTGGTCTCCAATATTGATAACTAATCTTCTTCCCGGTTCTAATACCCTGTAAGACTCTTTCCAAACTCTGTATAGGTCTTTTAAATATTCGTGTAAAGTTTGTCCATACCCGATTTGATTTTTATTTCCATAATCTTTTATAGACCAATACGGTGGTGATGTTATGATTAGCTGGACAGTTTCATCCTCAATTTCTATCATTCTACGGCTGTCTCCTATTATAACCTTCGCCCAGTTTTCCATAATTTTTCCTTCAGACTATTTCGTAAAACATTATTTTAATTTATTCAAAAAAAATTAAACTCAAATAACTTGTAAATCCACTTTTGTTTATAGCTCTTTTTTACTTCTGCTCATTGCTTCTTTTATTTCTTCTTCTATTAAATCACCTTTTATTTCTATTGCTACTTTTCCATTTTCTGCTTTGAAGTTTATGAACTGGACTTTTTGCTTTGTTTCTTCTGTCATACAGTCGCATTTTCCTGTTTGACAGTTTTCTACAATTTTTTTACTTTTTCAGCCTCAACAATACTATCTTTTACCTCTATAACAACGCCATCCTTTGTCTTTTTCACTTCACTTACATCTTTGATTGTTCTTTTTTCCATAGTTAAAACCTCACATAAAATTTTATTTATATGATTTTTGTAAGTTTCTTAAAGATTACAGCTAAGAAGCTGGGAAGTTTTTTCTATATCTATATTCTTTATAAGTTTTAGATTCTCCTTTAAAGCAAGGTTTTCCATGTTAAGTGAGTAATAAACCCATTTTCCTCTTTTCTCTGTTTTCACAAGATTTGCATCCCTTAGTATTCTGAGATGAAAAGACAGGTTTAGCTGGGAAATTTTAAAAATAGGTAAAAGCTGGCAGACACATAGTTCTTTATGGTCTAATAAAAGCCTTATAATTTTTAGCCTGATTTCATCTGATAATGCATGATAAACTTTTCTTAGATTTTCAAGTTCCAATTTCATCTTACCCTTTTTATTCTGGTGCTATCTTTTATTATTTGAAGTGCAAGTTTTCCCGGATTAATAGATGGAATTAGATGTCCAAATTTTTCTTCTGTATAAAATGTCTCTTTGTTTTTTATTATATTATCGGTAAGCACGGATAAATACATCTCTTCTATATATCTTAGACTTTCCATGTCTTCTGGAGTTAAATCTACAAAAAATGCCCCAAAGTTTACTGAACGCTTCTCATGATTTCCTGTGACATAGTAGAGGTTTAAATCTCCGTATTGGTATATTTTTATGTAGTCAAAATACTCTGCATTATCGTGAACTTTAACCAATTTAAAATCTTCCCTTGGTTCTTCAAAAGCTTGTCCAAGTTCGTTACTTTCAATTCTTGAAAATACAGCTTTTGCTGTTATTATCTCATTAACCTTTTCTAACTTTTCAAACCTCCTGTTGAACGGATGATTTAGGAAATATATAAATATATAGTCCTCTGCCTCATAAAATAACTGTCTAACTCCTTCCCAGTCTTTTACTCTTCTACCTCTCAAATCAAACAATAAATGTTTTCTTATATTTTCATCTAATATTTGAACATTTATCTTTAACTTTCTAAAATCCAGTTCTATATGAATATCTCCATAGTCATCAACTATTGGATTACTCTCGCATCTACACTTAAAATCTAACCATCTTTTTTTAATTTCCCTTGTTATCGGAGTATCAATGTATAGGACAGGTCTATATCTCTGGTGTCTTGTTCCAGCATTTAAAAAGTATGTATGTAGTCTATCAAGGTCTAACCAGAGTCTATCTATACTTGATTTTCTGAACTTTATATCAAAATAATCCACCTCTTCATCATCTCTATTGTAAAAAACATTGTACTCATTTAAATCCCAGTAGTTGTAAAAATAAATATAAACAGGCTCATCCTTAATTTTTTTTGCCAGTTCGTTTAAACGGGATACTGTAATTTCATCTGGTTCAAGTGTTATATAGCCTAATGTTAGTGCAGTATTTATTATTCTTACTACATTTTTATCTAATTTTTCTTCGCTGTCATTTAACAAAATGTTAATTCCTATACCTTTTCCTATAACAAAGTGGGGTGCTAAAGTTCCTGCTATCTCCTCTAATGCCTCTACAAATAGTGCTTCCTTGAAAGGATTATCATTATCCTTTTGATATTTCTTTATAGTGTCTTCTACTATTTGATAGTATGATTTTCTTTCTTGACTAAATGGATTTGAAGCTACTACATATAAAGAGTGCATTGTTTCAGCAGAAATCTTTTTTAGTTTTATCTTTCCAATATCTACCGTATGAAAAGATTTTTTCGAAGGTGTATCTAAAAGCTTTACTATATCCAATTTATCTATATTCATGGCATAATAACCTCAATACTATCTAAATGCAAACCAGCAGTTAAATATTAAGTATATGAAACCTATTCTGATAAATTTATGAAATTTCTTATATTAATTTCAGACAAAATGAGCAATATATCAATGGTTAATCTAAACCGTGTTCTTCTCTTATTGTTTCAGCTATCTGGTATCCTTTTATGAGGGTATTTTTGTCTAGATTTTCGGCGGCAAGTTTTAAAAGATAGAAATTTTCTTTTAGAATGTGGTCATTTAAATGGTGCAGAAATTCGTTTATAGAGTTCCTTAACTCTGACCATTTATTCTGTCCTTCTTTTATCTGGGTGATGTATAGGCTTATACTCTTACACAGGTTTTCTATCTCCCTATGTTCTCCTAATAGGGTTTTTATTAGACCATCTTTATCTCCAATTTTTTCATACAAAAATGGAAGAAGACCTTCTTCTTCCTCTTTAAAATGAACTGTGAGTTCATAACATATATCCTCGATTTTTTCTTTTAGGATATCTAAAGCTTTTTCCTTAAGAGTTTCACGTGCAGTTTTAAATAGGGTTTGGATATCTTCTATGTCATCTAAGTGTTTTTTATGTTCTAAGAACAAAAGGTCTATAATATCGTACTCCACCTGAAAAAACCTCAGGTATAATTAATTGGTTTAATTTTAGCACACCGTATATGGAGTTTTATCATGCCTCTTTTTCCTATGTTTGTAGAAATAGAAGGAAAAAATGTTCTTGTTGTTGGTGGGGGAACAGTTGCACAGAGAAAAATAGAAAAACTTATCCCCTTTAAACCAAAAATTGAAGTGGTTGCTAAAAGTATTAATGAAGACATAAAAAGACTGGCTAAAGATTATAAAGATATCTTTCTTAATGAAAGGGCTTTTGATTTTTCAGACCTTGAGAATAGGGACATAGTTATTGTTGCTGTAGATGATTTAGCACTACAGAAAGAAATTTACGAAGAGTGTGTAAAAAGAAAAATCCCTGTAAACTCTGTAGATAGTCCTGATTACTGTAGTTTTATTTTTCCTGCTCTTGTTATAAAAGGAGATCTTGTCATCGGGATTTCCACATCCGGAACTGTACCCGGACTGTCTGCAAAAGTTAGAAAGCACATAGAAAAATCTCTTCCGGAAAATATAGAAGAAATATTAAATGAGCTAAAATATATAAGAGAAATCCTACCTAAAGGAGAAGAAAGGCAAAAAGTTATTTTACAAAAAGTTGAAGAACTGTTTGAAAAGTTTAAGGATATATAACACACTACTTCTCTTTCGGCGAGTACTTTATAACGTGAACCTTTTCCATAGTTATAAGACCACTGGTAATTATATTGTCAAGTTTAGGGAGAACTTTATTTATCCTCTCCTCTATATCTACAACCTCAATAACAACAGGTAAATCCTCTGAAAGAGATAGTATTGAAGCTTCATGAATTCTTGTTGAAGCTCCAAAACCGAGAATCCCTCTTACAACAGTAGCTCCTGCAATATCATTCTCCCTAAGGATCTCAATAATCCTCTTGTATAGGAGCTTTTTTGTTTCTTTGTCTCTGTCCTTCTCACCTATGAAGATTCTAAGAAGAATGGCATCCCCTTCTATTTTCACTTTTCACTCCTATATATCAAATGTAGCAATTACAGGTGCATGGTCAGATGGCTTAGGTGTTCTTCTTCTCCTTGGCCATAGGTCTACTTCAACATCTATTAGTTTATCTAAAAGAGGTTTTGTACAGAGGATATAATCAATTCTCATTCCTTCATCTCTCCAGATAGCACCGCCTATGTAATCCCACCATGTAAACTGCTTTTTATCCGGATATTGTTCTCTAAATGTGTCGTAAAGACCCCATCCTAAAAGTTTGCTCAAAGCCCCTCTTTCTTCTGGCATTGTTCCTATAGAGTCCCTTAATAAAGATGGGTTATAAACATCTATATCATCCCTTGCAACGTTAAAATCACCGCAGATTATTAAATTATCCTGTGGAGAGAAATTCTTATTCAACCACTTTAAAAAGAAATCATACCAGTCTAACTTATAATAGTATTTGTCCTCTCCCCTTAAATCCCCGTGGGGAACGTACACATTTATAATGGTTATATCATCGAATTGTCCTGATATGAATCTCTTCTGTTGGTCAAAAAATTCTTCACCGAATTCTTTTTTTATATTGTTTAATTTTATCTTAGAACATATAGCAACTCCGTTGTATCTTTTCTGTGCACTCACATAACAGTGGTATCCTACCCTGTTAAAATCTTCAAAGGGAAAGTTTGATTCTTCTACTTTAAGCTCCTGAAGGCAGAGAATATCTATATCAAATTCTCTCTTTTCAAGCCATTTTAAGACAAGCTCTTTCCTCGCTTTTATGGAGTTTACGTTATATGTACAAATCTTTAGCATAGTGCTCCTCAGGTTGATTTCTACACTCTTTTATATTGTAGCCTAAAAATCTATCAATCCTTACTAATCTTTTTAAGAGAGAAAAAAATCTATACTGTTTGAACAGGATTAAGGGTTTTCTTGATAAAAGTTTTATAAGAAAAGAAAGACCTGTTTTTAATTCTCCAAATCTGAGGGATACCTCTGATAAATGGTAGTATATGTAGGGAAGATATCTATCTGGAATCTTTTTTCTGTAGTCTTCGTAAACTTTAAGCGTCGAATAAAAAAAGCACTTTGCTGCACTTGTTCTCTTAGAATGCTCTCTCATTTTGACCATTCTGTTGTCATCAACTATTATATTAAGTCCTTCAAGGTAAGCCCTTATATAGAATTCCCAATCCTCCCGTGGTATGTATTTCCCATCGTAATTCAAAAATTTTTCTTTTTTTATTGCTGTTGCAGTTGGATAACCAATAATTGCAGAAAAGATAATTTCTCCTAAATCATCAGGAATTTTCTTTTTAGAAATTCTTACTACTTTTCCCACTTCATTAATGAAAACCCTTGGGAAAGAGTAAACTATATCAACATGCTCCAAGTTAAATATATCAACAACATGCTTTATATAATCTACCTCCCATTCATCATCTGCATCGAGGAAAAAAATGTACTTTCCTGATGATTTCTCCACACCTATATTCCTTGAGTATGCCCTTTCCATATTCTTTTCGTTCCTGTGGTATATGATTTTTTTACCTATCAGATTTGAAAACTTTTTAAATATGATTTCTTCTGTTTTATCTGTTGAACAATCGTTTATTACTACAATTTCTATATTCTTATAGCTTTGGTTTAATGCAGAATTTATAGCAAATTCTATAAAATCTTCTCCGTTATAAACAGGAATCACAACGCTTACTTTTTCTCCTTGCATATATTTCTCCGTACTCCTAATAAAAAATTAAATATATTTATTACTCTTCCGCGATTTCTCCTGTTAAGTACATATCAATAATCTTGCAAAGTGTATGCTCCAGAACAAGATGAACTTCTTGAATTCTTGCTGTGCTCTTGTGTCTAACTATAAAAGCTTTATCAACCAGGTCCTTTAGCTTTCCTCCATCCTTTCCAAGAAATCCGACAGTAAACATTCCTAACTTTGCAGCAGTCTTAACAGCCTCTATAACATTTGGAGAGTTGCCACTTGTTGATATTCCTATCAGGATATCTCCTCTTTCTCCTAAAGCCTCAACCTGCCTTGAGAAAACCCTTTCAAATCCATAATCGTTCCCTATAGCAGTTAAAGCAGATGTATCTGTTGTAAGAGCTATTGCAGGAAAACCTCTCCTCTCTGCCTCAAATCTTCCGACAATTTCTGCCGCAAAGTGCTGACTGTCAGCTGCACTTCCACCGTTTCCACATATGAGGACTTTATTACCGTTTTTTAGTCTTTTTCCCAGCAGTATTCCAAAGTTAACTATATCCTCGGCGTATTCCTGAACAAATTCCTGTTTCAGTTTTGCGCTTTCATTGAATATGTCTAACACAAATTCTTCTAAAGCCATATCAAACCTCCATCTCAAAATTCTATTAACATTGATATTCTAATTTATTCATTTTCTTATGTCTTTTCAAAACAAGTAAAATCAAGGTTGACATCATTATTCATATTATAGATTATAAATATAAAAAGGATAAAATTAGAAAATTCTAACCAGCAGGAGAAATAGCTATGAATAAAAAAACAATTATAATCACGGGAGTATCAAGAGGCATAGGAAAAGCAATAGCCCAAAAATTTATGGAGGAGGGGTTTAATGTAGTAGGTGTATCAAGAAGGAAACCAAAGTATAAAATTACTCATTATATTCAAGCAGATTTAACAGAAGAGGATAGTAGAGAAAAAGTTATAGATGAAACAGTTAGAAGATTTGGAAGAATAGATATTCTTGTAAATAATGCTGGAATTGGTATTTACGAATCCTGGGAAGATATGAGTATTAAAGAATTATTAAAGGTTTTTGAAGTGGACTTTTTTGCTCCAGTTCACCTTACTCAGCTTGCTTTGCCTTATATAAAAGAGTCCAAGGGAACGGTAATAAATATATCCTCTGTTGCAGGTGAGTTATACGTTCCATACAAAAGTGGTTATACAGCGGCAAAGCATGCTCTCCATGCTTTCTCTGAAACCCTAAGAATGGAAACAAAAGAATATGGTATCAACGTAATAACGGTAACAGTTGGAAATGTAAAAACAGGTTTTACCCTTAGTGCGTATGGAACAAAGAATCCTATCTTACTTCCATTTCCAGGAAAGAGAAAAGAACTTGCAGATAAAATCTACAATGCTTACATAAAAAGAAAATCAAAGCTCACATACCCATCGTGGTACAGGGCTTTTATAATTTTTTCAAAACTATTCCCAAAAGGATACGAGCATATCATTATGAGAATATGGGACAGGAGTTTTAAAAAGAAAAGAGCTATCAGACAGTTTCAAGAAAATTTATACGGTTTAAATAAAACCCTAAAAGTTGTAAAATATGATAAGAAAAGTGAGGTAAAGTACAGCAAATTTAGTGGAAGCAAACAGTTAAAAATACTGAAATGAGAATAATTTTTACATTATTAGTTCTATTTCAAGTCTCGTTAGCTAATTCTTTGACTTCAAAAATAAACAGAATTCTTTCTGAAGAGCTCTATTTAGAGGGAAGTTTAATTTCATATAAAAATTTAAATGGCTTGGAAATCATTACCCTAAGCGTACTCCCATTAGAGCCTGTTCCACCTCTTGAAATGAGTTTTATAGTAGAAGATGGAGAAATTATTGAAAAAGTAAAAGGAGTTCCTGTAAAGTTATCTGACAGGCATTTTTATTTCTATGACAGATATAATTTTTATAGATTCACTGTTTCAAATGGAGATGTTCTAAAAGAAAAAAGACTGAAGGCTGATTTTTTTAAGAGGGTTCATAGAAACAACCTTATAATCATTGATGGAAATGAGATATACATAAGAGGAAAGAAACTGGTCAAAAAGGAAGGGAAAAAAGAGAAGATCCTGACAACACTGGATATTCCGGATTATTACTCAATAAACGTTTTGAACTTTCAGTACTGTGAAGGAGATCTTCTTGGTATTTTTGACCTGAGGGACTCTACTGTTTTTTATCTTATTGACACTAAAACAGGCAATATAAAGAAAAAATTAGAGTTTCCATTTGAAGAAAAGGTAGGTTTTTATGCGTGTATTGATGGTAAGATGCTCGTTTACAGGCAGGGACTGAAGTTCCTCACATGGAACAAAACGTATGAAGAACTTCCGGATTACACGTTCAAACCGGAAAAACCTGTAATAAAAAAGGTTTCTTCTTTTGATTTAGAAAAAAAATGGGAACTGCTCTTCTTCCCTCAAAAAGACTTCAAGTACATAGTTCTGTCTAAAGATTCTGGAAGCAAGAAGAGAAGATACAGATTCAAAGATGTAAGCATTGACATGTACGAGTATACGGAAGATATAAAGATTTTCAGCATAGATGGAAGTGATACTGCAGAGTTTAAGATACGCTCATTATCAACAGGAAACCCAAAATGGCTCATAGGAGACAGTCTGTATTTTTCTATATATCTATATGAGCAATCAGAAAACAAAATCGCAGAACCTGTTGAACAAAATTGTATCTACAGATTCTCTATAAAGGAGAAAAAGATAAAGAAAATGTTCTGCTATAAAGCAAACGAATTTAAAAAGTTCAAGAAACATAAAGATCAAACTTTAAAGATAATCCCTACAGATAAAAATGATAGGTACTTTCTTATCGTCTACCCCGGTGATTACTGTTTAATTCCAAGTATAGCATTGTACTACTGTTCAATAAGAAAAAAATTTGAAGGAGCCGTTTATATCCTAAACGGAAAGAAAGAGATCCTGTCGAAAAAGAAGCTGGACAAAAACGATAGAATTGTTAATATCTATCCATACGGTATTTTTTATATCTCAGGAAAACGTTTAAATGAGATAACACCTGAGGGAAATTTAAAAGAGATCTACAGTTTTAAAGAGACTAAAGATCTGAGTTTCCACTCAAATACTCACTATCCTGAGTTACTGTACTTCAATAAAGATAGAGAGAGTGTTGTTATAAACACACTATCTATGAAGGTCTTCTCTTTAAAAAATTGTACAATCTACCAGAACATAGCCACATGCACAAAAAGAAACGGTTCTTTAAAAAGTGTTATTGACTTTGAAAGGGGAAGCAAGGTTTATATAAAAAACAAAAAGCTAAAAAGCAGCCCAATGTGCATTATAAAAGACAATCTGCTGTTTTACAGGAAGATATACATCCCCGTTTTTTCCCTTGAAAAAAACAGACTCATTGATAATCCTGTTATAGAATATAGGGGAATGATAAGGGATTTTTACTGCCCTGACAAATACCTGTTAGAATTTATAAGAGGAAGGAAGATAAACGTATATGCTATCAATTAGGTTATTGATTTTCGTTTTATCCATAACGTTCCTTTCATATGCCCAGGAAATTCCTTTTTTACAGCGTCAAAAAATCATAATGGGAACGTACATCACCTTAAAGATTCCTGAAGAACACGTGGATATGTTTAAGCCTGCTTTTGAGATTTTTAAGAGAGTGGACAGTCTGTTTTCAGTATACAAAAAGGACAGTCCTGTAAGCAGGGTAAATGAAAATGGATGCTATAGAGTAAATCAAG
>WFXI01000277.1 GCA_015490675.1 Hydrogenothermaceae bacterium | reverse complement strand
ATATTTGCTGTTATCACAGGTAGTTTAGCTTTAATGGCAGAAGCTATTCATTCTCTATCTGACCTTGTTGTTTCTGGAATATCTTTAATTAGTGTGAAAATTTCATCTATAAAGGCTGAAAATTTCCCTTATGGACTATACAAAGTAGAAAATATAGCATCTGTAATTATTGGAATGTTTTTATTTTTTACTGCTTATGAAATCTTAAAAGAAGCTTTTTTCTCTGAAGAAAAAAGAGAAATTAGATATGTTGAGTATGCAATTGGTGTAATGGTTATAACTATGCTTGCAACTTTTATTTATTCAAGATTTGAGTTAAAAGCTGCTGAAAAACTAAATTCACCTACATTAAAAGCAGATGCTGAACACATATGGGCTGACTTTCTATCTTCTGTTGTTGTAATCATAGGCTTAATTGGGACATTATTTGGATATGAAATAGACAAATATGCTGCTGCAGTCGTTGCACTATTTATTGTTCATAGTGGTTGGGAAATATTTAGTAATGGAATAAAAATGCTTTTAGATGTTTCTTTAAGCAAAGAAGAAATAGAACAAATAAAACAGATTATTTATGAAAAGCCATCTGTAATGGAAATAAAAAAAATCAGAGGTCGTTCTGCTGGAAGCCATAAGTTTTTAGAACTTGAACTTGTAATGCATAACTATTCTTTAAGGGAAACCCACAAAACTGTGGATGAAATAGAAAGAGAAATAAAAGAAAAAATCCCAAACATAGACTCTGTATCTATACATTACGAGCCAGCTAGGCAGGAAGGATTAAGAGTTGCAATACTGACAGATGAAAATAAAAAATTGAAAGATTTTTCAAGTGCTACTAAGATAGAAATTTATGATATTTCAAAAGATTGCTGTGCAGAAAAGACTTTTGAACTAAAAGTTAACCCAAATGAAAAGGAAATAGGAGACATTTTAACAAAACTAGGAATAGATATAGTTATTTCTAAAAACCATCCAGAAGATTTTGAAGTAAGATGGCAGATTGTAAAATCAAGTATAATGGTCTGGGAAACTAATTTAGAAGATATAGAAGAAGCTTTAAATCAGTTAATAAATTCTTGGAAAGAATATAAACAAAAAGAGGGGAATAAAAATGTTTAACAGAATATTAGTAGGAATTGATGGTTCTAAAAACTCCATTATTGCAAGCGAGTATGGAATTTATCTATCAAAAGTTTTAAAAAGACCAGTAATTGGAGCTCATATTGTTGATGTTAGATTAATAGAAGGAGCATTTTTAGAAGACATTGCAGGAGCTTTAGGATTTTCCGAATACGATAATCTAACAGAAAAAGTTAAAGAAGCTTTAGACCAAAAGGGAAAAGTTCTGTTAGATACTTTTGCAAAAGAATGTAGAGAAAAAGGAGGAGATTGTTCTATAGCACAGGTTTTTGGAATCCCTCATAAAGAACTTGTAGATTTAGCAGACCCAGAAGATTTATTAATAATTGGTAAACACGGAAGACATAAAAATTTAACAGAATTTATTTTTGGAACAACTGCAGATTATATTGTTAAACATTCAAAATGTCCTGTGATGCTAACAGATGAAGAATTTAAACCTATAGAAGATATAGCTATATTTTCTCAGGATGAAACTATAATTAATTTTGGGGTAAACTTTGCAAAAGCTTTAAATTTAAATCAAATATCGTTAATAAACAGCAAACAAATTTCAGATAATCAACTAAAAATTAATCTGGTAGATATTCCTTTAGATTGCAAAGGAAATATTGAAACTTTTTTAGAAGAAAATGAAATAGATGTTTTAATAACAGATAGAGAGAATTACAAACTAAAAACAAAAGTAAACTTACTTTTAAGATAAAAATAAAAGAGGGCTAAACAAGTAGCCCTTCCCTCCAGCTCCCTACAACCTCCCCAACTACTTTTTCTAATAGCTGAAAGTTCTTCTCAATAATATTTTTCTCTTCTTCATCAATTTTTATCATAATGTAAAGGTCTCTTCTTTCTTTACAATCAACCTCTATATTGTCATCAGAAATTTTTACCCCAAACTTTTCAAAGAAATTCTTAATTTTAGGCTTAAAAAACTCCTCAACAAATTTTATTGGGGATTGGGCAATATCTGTTTTGCTTGCATTTTTAAATATGATAAAAAGGGTATATTCATTTAAACTCCATTTTTTTACACGGATAATAACATTATAAGTGCCTAAAAGGGTGAAGGATTTTTCTAAATCTTCTGAATAGTGCTTTTTAGAAGTAAACAAGTCTTTTATAGCTGTTAAAATCATCAGAACCTACCTCTTTATATATATTTTTATATTTTAATATTGTTTTTATATTGCATATAAATTAGTTTGGTGATAATTTTAAATGGGTATAAAATCAAAGTCAAGGGGTTTTTATTAATATGGTTAATAAAAAATTATTAATTATATATATTATGCTATTAACATCAGTTATAAATTCTTTTGCTCTAGAAATAGAGAAAGTTTCAAATAATGTCTATGCTACTTTTGGTAAAACAGGATTCCCATCAAAAGAAAACAAAGGTTTTATTTCAAACTCATACGGAATTTTAACAAATGAAGGATGGATAGTCGTAGATAGTCTTTCAACTCCAAAATTAGCAACAGAATTTATAAATAAGCTTAAAAAAATAAAAAATTTACCTATTAAATACTTAATAATAACCCATTATCATCTTGACCACTCATTTGGAATGTCTGCTTATAAGGAAGCAAAAATTATAGCCCATAAAAATTTACAAGAAGATATACAAAATGGAAACTTAGAAAACTACAAGGATATGCTCAATAAAAATTTTAATAATTTATTTAAAAATGTTAAATTTAGAAACATAGACATCCCTTTAAACAAAAAAACTACCATAAAAGCTGGTACTACTATTTTAGAAATTATACCTTTACCAAACGCTCATACTCATACAGATGTAATTGTATATCTCCCAAAAACAAAAGAAATATTTGTAGGAGATATTGTTTTTTATAATAGAATTCCTTTCGTAGGAGATAGTCATTCAAATAGCAAAAACTGGCTAAAAGTTTTAGATAATCTAAAAACAATGGAAATTTCTAAAATTTATAATGGGCATAATAAGCCTTTAGACAAGAATGCTATAGATTTTACTTATGAATATATATCTTTTTTAAGAAACAAAATATCAAAACTTAAAGATGAAGGACTGTTTTACGATGAAATTAAAGAAAAATTAAGCGATACAAAATGGAGAAATTATCCTATGTTTAAAGAATTTCATAACAAAAATATTTATAAAATTTTTAATGACCTTGACTTTGAGTTTTAGTTTTTTCTAAATAATAAATAGTCCGTGCTCCAATAAGAATTATATTGTAAGTAATAAAAATCCAAGCTATAAATGCAAAAACTCCTGACAAAGAACCATATATAGGATTTGTTTTAGATGCAAAGGTAATATAAACCCCAAACCCAAACTTTACGATTACAAGTAAAACACTTATAAAAATTGATGTAATTAACACATTTTTTAGTGGTACTTTTTCAGGTATAAAATATCTGTAGATAAGGAATACTATTGTAAAAAATGTTATTGTATCAACAATTTTTGTTATATCAGTAATTAAACTTAAGACAAAATTTAATTTTACTTTAGAAAATAATGAATTAATATATTCCCATAAAGTTGTTGAAACTACAAAATCTATAAAAATATTTATAAAAAAAGAAGCAATATAGATAAAAATTAAAGAAATTATAAAAACAGGAACTCCAAATACCTGAATTAGGGCTACTCTTTTTAAAGGTACATCTTCTTTTTCAAATACGTGATTAATTGCTGTGTGAAGAGCTCCAAATATTCTTGAGGCAAAATAAAAAGACAGTAAAAAACTAAAAATTCCAAAAACTGCACTTTTATTAGATATTTGATTTATAAAGTTAAAAAACTTCTCTACATTTGTTGGGAATAGCTTTTGAAAAATTGAATTTAATATTTCTTGATTTAATATAGCAATATGAGAAACTATCACAGTTATTACTATAAATAATGGAAGAATTGACATTAAAGTATATAAACTAACTCCAGCACTATAAAAACCAAACCCTTTTAAGAAAAAATCTAAGACTGATTTAAAAAATGCCGTGCCAAAAAGGCACAGTGTAGATTTACAATTAACTTTCAGTTTCGATTGCTTCCTCTAGTTTTTTAATTTTTTCTTCTACTTCTTGAAGAGTTTTTGTTTTCTCTTCTTCAGAAAGGGTTTCGCCTTTTGAAACTAAAGTTTTTAGCTTATCAACTGCTTCACTAATAGAAGTTTTAACCTTTTCTGTTAATTGTGCTTCTTTTAAAGTTTCTTCAATTTCCGAAAGTTTCTTTAAAATTTCCTCTTTTTTGTTTAGAGCAACATAAGTTCCTACTGCACCTATTAGAGAACCAATAATTAAAAGTAAAGCATTTTTTTTCATAAGTCCCTCCTTGTTTTTTCTTTTAAATATAATAGTTTTTAAACTTTTTGCAAATTTCAGTGGCGCGCCCGGCAGGAGTCGAACCTGCAACCTCGTGATCCGTAGTCACGTGCTCTATCCAATTGAGCTACGGGCGCAAATAAGAGTGGCTATGTTAGAGACTTTAATTTTTCTTCTTGCTCTTTTAAAGCAAGTTGTTCTATGATTTCGTCTAATTCACCATCTAAAATTTCATGGATTCTATGTGAAGTATAACCTATCCTGTGGTCTGTAACTCTGTTTTGAGGGAAGTTGTAAGTTCTTATTTTTTCACTTCTATCTCCAGTTCCAACCTGAGATTTTCTTTCTTTTTCTATTTTTTCTCTTTCTATTCTGTCATAGTAGTCTTTTAATCTTGCCCTTAAAATTTGCATTGCCTTAGCTCTATTTTGTATCTGAGATCTTTCATCCTGACAGGATACAACTATCCCTGTTGGAATATGGGTAATTCTAACTGCCGAATCTGTTGTATTTACATGCTGACCACCAGCTCCAGAAGCTCTCATCGTTTCAATTTTTAAATCTTCTGGTTTTATTTCTATATCAACTTCTTCTGCTTCTGGTAAAACTGCAACTGTAGCTGTTGAAGTATGTATTCTACCTGAACTTTCTGTTTCTGGAACCCTTTGAACTCTGTGAACTCCACTTTCATACTTAAGTTTTGAATAGGCACCATGTCCTTTTATCAAAGCAATAACTTCTTTTATACCACCTCTATCTGTTGGGTGTATACTTAAAACTTCAACTTTCCAGCCATTTCTTTCTGCATATCTTTGATACATTCTAAAAAGTTCACCTGCAAATAATGCAGCTTCTTCTCCACCTGCACCTTGTCTGATTTCTAAAATTACATTTTTATCATCATTTGGGTCTTTAGGAAGTAAAGCTATTTCTATTTCCTTTTCTAACTTTTCTAATTTTTTCTTTAGCCCTTCTAATTCTTCTTCTGCAAGGGCTTTCATTTCTTCATCTGTTGTTTCAGATAAAAGTTCTTTTGTATCTTTGATTTCTTTTTCAGTCTTTTTATATTCATCATAAAGTTTAACAATATTACCAAGCTCTTTATGTTCTTTTGCAAGCTCCTGAAGTTTTTTAGGATTACTTACAACCTCAGGAGCAGAAAGTTTTGCTTCAAGCTCTTTAAATTTTTCTTTTATATTCTCAAGCTTGGTAATTACTGTTTTATTCATTAGTTCTCTGCTTTACCACCTTGTAATTCTATAAATAAAGGTTTAGCTTTTAATTTTCCTGTGTAATAAGGATGGCACTGGTTACAAACTTCAATGTAAACTGTTCCACCTTTTGTAGAGAGAAGTTCAAATTGGTTTCCACAAGAGCATATAAATTTAGTTGGTTCAATGTTTGGGTGAATATCTTTTTTCAATTTACTACCTCCAATTTAATTAAATTTAGAATATGGACAAACTAATATTTTATTCTGATTAAAAATTTTCATCAAGTATTCATAGACATTAAAAACTCTTCGTTAGTTTTGAATTTTCCAAGTTTGCTTAATAAGAATTCCATAGCTTCTACTTCATCCATTGTAGAAAGGAATTTTCTTAAAATCCAAAGTCTTTGTAATTCCCAATCTTCAAGTAATAACTCTTCTTTTCTTGTTCCAGATTTTGGAATGTTTATAGCAGGAAATACTCTTCTTTCCATTAATCTTCTATCAAGGTAAAGTTCCATATTACCAGTTCCTTTAAATTCTTCAAATATAACATCATCCATTTTTGAACCTGTTTCAACTAAAGCAGTAGCAAGGATTGTTAAACTTCCACCGTCTTCTATGTTTCTAGCTGCACCAAAGAATTTTTTAGGTCTTTGTAGAGCTGTTGCTTCAATACCACCAGATAAAACTCTACCACTTGGTGGAGTAATTGCGTTAGATGCCCTAGATAATCTTGTAATTGAATCTAAAAGAATAACAACATCCTGTCCATTTTCTACAAGTCTTTTAGCCCTTTCTACAATTAACTCTGCAAGATGCATATGTTTTTCAGGAGGTTCATCAAAAGTAGATGCAACTACTTCTGCCCCTTCTCCAACAATTCTTCTCATTTCTGTAACTTCTTCTGGTCTTTCATCTATAAGAAGAATAATTATGTGTGTTTCTGGATGGTTTTCTATTAAAGCTTTTGCAATCTTTTGAATTAAAACTGTTTTTCCTGCTTTTGGAGGAGCAACAATTAATCCCCTTTGTCCTTTACCAATAGGAGCAACTAAGCTAACAACTCTTGTAGATAAATCAGATGGGTCATACTCTAAATTAAATCTTTCTGTTGGGTGGAAAGGTACTAACTTTTCAAATAAAGGTCTTCTTCTTATTTTTTCAGGTTCTACAGTGTTAACTGCTTCTATTTTTATTAAAGCTCTATATTTTTCTCCTTCTTTAGGCTGTCTAGCAATTCCGATTATATAATCTCCAGTTCTTAAACCAAATTTCTTTATTTGAGAAGGAGAAACATATATATCAGTTGAGTGTGGTTGGTAATTGTTTTCTATTGAACGGATAAATCCATAACCTTCTGGTAAAACTTCTAAAACTCCCTTTATAAAATCAAGGCCTTCTTCAGTAGCCTTTTTTTCTAAAATTCTTGTAATAAGTTCAGATTTTTTTAAACCTGTTGTTCTGCTTAAACCTATTTCCTTTCCAAGCTTTTGAAGTTCAGAAAGAGTTAGCTTTTTTAAATCTTCTAAAGTAATGTTTTCTAATGCTACATTCGCCATAACTGGCAATTCCTCCTTTGTTTTTTTACTTTCCTATGCAGAAAGAAGAAAAAATATTCCCAAGTAATTCTTCTGTATGAATTTCTCCTATTATTTCTTTCAGATAGTAATTTGCTTCTCTTATTTCCAGCATAAGAATTTCTTTTTGATATTCGTAAAATGTAAGTTCGTTTAGAACTTTCTCTAAAATTTCTTTTGCTTTTTCTAAAGCCTGTAGATGTCTGATATTTATGTAAATATCTGTGTCTGTATCTTCTAATAAACCAAGTTTTTCTATTATTTTTTCTTCTAAAAGAGATAAACCTTCTTGAGTTTTACTACTTGTGAAAACGATTTGTTTATCTTTAAAATAATCCCTTATTGAATTTTCTTCAATACCTAAATCTATTTTATTTCCAATTATAATTAAATTTTTATGTTTTATCTCATTAAAAATCTGTTTATCTTCTTCTGTTAAACCTACTGAAGCATCAAAAACAAATAATATTATATCTGCTTCTTCTATTTTTTCTTTAGATTTTTCAATACCAATTTTTTCTATTTCATCTTTAGCATTTCTAATTCCTGCTGTATCAATTAATTTTACTGGAAAGCCTCTTATATTAAATTCTTCTTCTATAAAATCTCTTGTAGTTCCTTTTATATCTGAAACTATTGCCCTTTCATACCCAACAAATGCATTAAATAAAGAAGATTTTCCAACATTTGGTCTTCCAACAATTGCAAGTTTTATTCCTTCTGTAATTAGTTTTCCTTTCTTATAGGTTTTAATTAAATCATTTATTTTATTTATAACAAACTCTAAATCTGGTTTTATTGTATCAAGTGGTATTTCTTCTACATCTTCAGGAAAATTAAGTTCTGCTTCTATTAAACTTTCTATATTTAGAAGTTTATCCCTTAACTGTTTTATTTGTTTAGAGAGTTTACCTTCAAGTATATTTAAAGCAACTTTTGAGGCTTTTTCAGTTTTTGCCTCAATAAGCTGGGCTATCGCTTCAGCTTGAGTTAAATCTATTTTTCCATTTAAAAATGCTCTTTTAGTAAATTCTCCTGGCTCTGCAGGTCTTGCTCCTAGTTTAATAGCCTCATTTATTAATTTTTTTACAACTGGAATACTTCCATGGGTATGAAACTCAACAATATCTTCTCCTGTAAAACTATGAGGAGCTTTAAAATATAAAAATAATCCTTCATCAATTAAATTATTTTCTGTATCGTAAAATTTTCCAAAATAAGCTACTCTAGGTTTTATTTCCTTACTAGTCCTAAAAATTGATTTCCCTATTTCAAGAGCTTTCTTACCACTAAGTCTGACAATAGCAACCCCAGAAGGAACGAGAGGGGTTGCATTTGCTACAATAGTGTCTTCTTTAAACATTTACTTTTTTTCAGCATTCATTGTTTTATTAACAAAGAAACTTTGGATTAACCCTAAAATATTGTTAGTTAACCAATATAAAACTAATCCTGCAGGGAAGTTCATAAACAGGAATGTAAATATACCTGCCATTGCATACATTATAAATTTTTGATTTTTATCCGAGCTTGGAGTTATCCATTGTTGAGCAACCATAGAAAGACCCATTAAAATTGGCAAAATATAAAATGGGTCATGCTGAGATAAATCTGGAACCCATAAAAACGGAACATTCTTTAACTCAACAGCAACCATTAAAACATTATAAAGAGCTATGAATATTGGTATTTGAGCTACAATTGGAAGACAACCACTCATAGGGTTAGCACCATGCTCTGCATATAGTTTCAACATTTCTTGTTGTAACTTTTGAGGGTCATCTTTATACTTCTTTTGTAATTTTTGTATTTCTGGAGCTAAATCTGCCATTTTTTTCATAGCTTTTAAGGATTTATGGTTTAGAGGGAATAAAACAATTCTTAAAATAATAGTTAAAATTATTATTGCTATTCCCCAATTAGGAATAAAATCGTAAATTAAGTGTAATAATAGGAATAAAGGCTTGCCTAAAATACCAAAAAATCCAAAATCTATTGTATCTCTAAGACTTAAATCAACATCCCATAACTTTTTATATTTTTCTGTAATTTCACCAAGAAGTGAATATAACTTAGCTCCACCATAGAAAAATCCATCTAGATTACCTTTTAACTCTGCAAGAGTAATAGTTGTATTTTGAGTAATTGGAATTACATAAACTGTTGAAAAACCTGTTCTATTAGCAAGCATTTGGAGGAAGTATTTATTTTCTTCTCCTGCCCAGAGAATATTGTCCCTTATAACCTGTGTTGTTTGAATATCTGCATCAATTTTTATTAGTTGTTTATCTGTTTTTATTACAGAACCTCTATGTCCAAATGCAGATTCTTCCTCTGGAGGTGTTATACCATTAATTGTTGCTATTCCTAAGTTCTCTAACCCTTTATATTCTACAGATACAGATATAGTTCCATCATCATTTAGTTTAAATATTTTCTTTATGTAAATATTATTTTTTTCTAATTCAAAAATATATGAATTCCCATCTTGCTTAAACTTATATTCCGAAAAGTTTAATATAGCTGTAGTTTTTGGGTCTGTTGTAATTATTTCTGTTGGAAAAATTTTATTATCCTTTGCTACTTTAGGGATTGCATCTGTTTTATATTGGTTTAAATATACAGAAACTACCCTTGCACCAACTTTAGAAATCTGAACTTTTCCATAAGATGTTTTAATTTCAACTAAATTTTTTAAATCATCGCTGTTAAATCTTTGGTTTGTAAGAATTAAATCATAAGTTCCTGTGGTTTTTATTAAAGTTTGCTTAGTTTTAGCTTCAGAGTTTGTGTTTTCCTTAGTTTCTTGTGTTACTTGAGATTGAGCTTCTTTATTAGATGTAGATTGTGTTTGATTAGACTTATCCTGACTAGGGGTTGCATTGAATGTTTGAAAAATACCAAAGCCAATCATAAACGCAGAAACTATCAAAAAGAAAAGCATTAATCGTTTTTGCATTTCTTGTTGATTATTATCTAACATCTCTTACCTCATAACTTTAATTTATTAAGGATAATCTACTCCACCTTTTGAAAATGGATTACATCGTAGTATTCGCCATATAGACTTTAAAGTACCCTTTAGTATTCCGTATTTTTCTATTGCCTGTATTGAATATTCTGAACAAGAAGGGTAATATCTACAATTATTTCCAAGTAACGGTGAAATTGCCTTTTGGTAAATTTTTATTAATCTTATAAAAAATCTTTCCATAGTTTACCTTTTAAATGATTTGAAAACAAGATTATATCTTCAAATAAGTGGTAAGTTTTTTTATTTTTTAAACCTTTTTTAGCAATTATTACTATATCAAAAGATAAATTTTTTAGCTTATCTAAATTAAGTCTTACAGCTTCTTTAATTATCCTTTTTATCCTGTTCCTAACGACAGCTTTTTTTGATAATTTTTTAGAGACAATAAAAGAAAATCTGGGAAACCCCAGAGAATTTTCTTTATAAAGAAAAATTAAATGTTTTGTATAAAACTTATTCCCTTCGTTTAATATAGATTTTATTTCTTTTGAACTTTTAATAGTAGTTACACTGCTAATCTTTTTCTACCTTTTCTTCTTCTTCTAGCAAGTATTTTTCTTCCAGATTTAGTTCTTTTTCTAGCTAAAAATCCAGATGTTCTTTTTCTCTTTTTATTAGATAAGTTATTATGAATCTTCTCTGGCATTTAATAGAACCTCCTACTAATTCTTAATAAGAAAATAAAAAGAGCGTATCCTATATTTAGGACACGCCCAAAATTAGATTTTTATTATAACAAAGAATTTATAAATTATCCTCTGCTAAATCCAGCAGAACCGTCGTAAATTCCTGTAAATAGGAAGATAATTGCGATTAAGAATCCATAGAGAACAAATGTTTCTATAAGAGCCATACCAATAAACATAGTAGTTAAAAGTTTTGGTCCCATATTAGGGTTTCTTGCCATACCTTCAATAACCCCTTGAACTGCAGAACCTAAACCTGCACCACCACCACCAGCAGCAGCACCGATAGCTACACCAGCACCAATAGCTAGAGCTCCGTAGAATATAGCTTTCGCTATTTTATCAGCATCTCCACTTGAAAGTTCAGCGAAAGCTCCTGTATAAGCTCCAGCTGCGAGGAGTAAGAGCATGAATACTTTAAGTGTTCTCATTAAGTAAAACCTCCTTAGAATTTTATTTTGTTATCAATACTTGACATTTTAAATTCGGAACCACAGATAAATATTTTTCATTTAGTACAGCTACAGTAATATTTTCTTTTTCTATAAATTCGGCAAGTTTTCCTTTACCACAACAAATAAACTCGTATCTGTAATTTCCTTGAAAGTCCTCTAAATACTTAGCAAAAGCTTTTTGAACTTTCTCTTTTGTTTTTTCCTTTATGTTTGGTTCAACAGGAAAAGCAAATAAATTTGCATAATCCCCTAAAGCATTAACTTCATCCATATCGTAGAACAAAATAAGCTCAGCATCAAACTTAGAAGCGAGTTCTTTAGCCCATTCAACAGATTTTATTGCTGTAGGGGTCAAATCAATGTTAGCTAAAACCTTTTCTACCTTTATCACTTTTCCTTACCTCTTATTAATGCTCAGCTTCATTGATAGCTGTAGCTATATAAACAGTAGTTAATATCATAAATACATAAGTTTGTAAAAATACCTGGAAGAAGTGTATAAACATTATTGGTAATGGAACAAGTAATGGAACTAAGAAAATTAGAACAACTGTTAAGATTTCTCCACCTGTCATATTAGCAAACAGACGAAGAGCCAAAGTAACAGGTCTACTTAAGTGAGAAATAATTTCTAAAACAAAGAATAAAGGAGCCATCCACTTTATAGGACCAAAGAAATGCTTTATATAATTTCCAAGCCCTTGAGCTCTAATACCCTCTATGTTGTAAATAAAGAAAACAAGTAGTGCTATTGCTAAAGTTGTATTTATGTTAGCAGTTGGAGACTCTAATCCTGGAATCATTCCAAGAAGATTACCAAAAAACACAAATAGCCCAATTCCTGCAATTAAAGGGAAATATTTCATTCCCTTTTTACCCATATTTTCTTCAATCATATTTTT
>WFXI01000276.1 GCA_015490675.1 Hydrogenothermaceae bacterium | reverse complement strand
TGCATCAGTAGCTCCAACTTCTGAACCTACACCAATACCACCCATTGCTCTTGAAGCTGGTGATACTCCAATTAAATTAACCCCATTAGTAGCAAATGCAGCTGTTGATAAAACAGCCGATGCAAGTAGTGCAGAACCTACCAGTTTACGCATCTTTCAAACCTCCAAATAAAATTTTGTTATCTATAATTATATTCGTATATTTTTTTATAAAAATTATACTGTGTATCCTAATAGCTTTAATTATCTACCAAAAAAAATTTTTTTGTCAAGTTTTTTTGTAGTAGATATGACGAATATCATTTTAAATTTATGGGTAGGTGGGTAAATTTATTATTGAAAGTTATATAATTATCTGATTTTATAAGCATCCCCCTCCCTCCCCCTCCATTTCCTGCGGGTTCGCCCCTAGAAAGCGACCCGCCTTTTTATTTTCTATTTAAAAAATGGCAAAATCCTACTGCAATAGCATCTGCCTCATCAGTAGAATTTAACCTCAAATTAAAAATTTTTTCAACCATTTTTAAAACAGATTGTTTATCGGACCATCCGTAGCCTGTTATAGCATTTTTTACCTGCTGTGGTGTATATTCAAATAGAGATATTTGATACATTGAACTTAAGAGTAATATTACTCCTCTAACTTCTCCAAGTCTTATTAAAGATTGAGGGTTTTTACCATAAAAAGATGCTTCTAAGGCTATCTCTTGAGGTTTATATTCATTAACGATTTTTTCTAATTGAAGGTAAATTTTCTTTAAATTTTCAGGTCTTTTATTTGATTTTATTACTCCAGAAATTATGTATTCAGGCAAATTTTTTGAAGAAAAATTAAAAACAGAAAACCCGGTTTTATAATTTCCCGGGTCTATACTTAAAACAATCATTGTGCAAGTTTTGCCATCATTTCATCAGACATTTCAAAGTTTGAATAAACTTTTTGAACATCATCTTGGTCTTCTAAAGCTTCTAAGAGTTTCATTAATTTTTCTGCGGTTTCTTGGTCTTTAACTTCTACTGTTGTTGTTGGAATTTTAGTTAATTCTGCTTTTTCTATTTTTAAGCCTTCTTTTTCCAAGTTTTCTTTTACCGCGTAAAGGTCTGTTGGTACAGTTCTAATTTCATAGTAGTTTTCATCATCCATTATTACATCTTCTGCACCTGCTTCTATTGCTTTTTCAAAAATAGTTTCTTCATCTATTCCTTCTTTTGGAACCAAGATAACTCCTTTATCTTCAAACATAAAAGATACACATCCAGAAGCTCCTAAATTCCCTCCGTGTTTAGAAAAAATGTGCCTTATTTCTCCAGTTGTTCTATTTCTATTGTCTGTTAAGCATTCAACTATAATTGCAACTCCTTCGGGACCATATCCTTCGTAAGATACTTCTTCGTAAGTTACTCCTTCAAGCTCCCCAGTTCCTTTTTTTATAGCTCTTTCTATGTTTTCTGCAGGCATATTGTGCTGTTTTGCCTTTTCTATAGCCATTCTAAGCCTTGGATTAAATTCAGGATCTCCACCACCTTGTCTGGCTGCAACAGTTATTTCTCTGATTAGTTTTGTGAATATTTGACCTCTTTTAGCGTCCATTTTTGCTTTTTTGTGTCTTATGTTATGCCATTTACTATGTCCAGCCATTTACTACAAACCTCCAAAGATTTAGGATATATTATTCTACTATGATATATAACCTTTATAAACA
Organism: Hydrogenothermaceae bacterium; assembly: GCA_015490675.1. Lineage (GTDB taxonomy): Bacteria > Aquificota > Aquificia > Aquificales > Hydrogenothermaceae > Hydrogenothermus. The sequence goes on along the minus strand of WFXI01000276.1, from coordinate 10,648 downwards.
GCTTTCAAGTACTTACGGTAAGCAAAACTGGTGGCCTTTAAGTGGTTATATGGAAAAGTTTGATGAGGTTAGTATTGGTGCAATTTTAACCCAAAATACTTCCTGGAAAAATGTTGAAAAAGCTCTAGAAAATCTAGTAAGTGCAAAGATTCTATCTTTAGAAGATGTTTTAGAAATAGATGAAGAATTTTTTAAAAATCTTATAAGACCTGCTGGATTTTATAATCAAAAAGCAAAAAGATTAAAAAATTTTGCAAAAAGTGTTTTGAGTGTTAAAAAGGAAAAAATTAACAGACAATTTCTATTATCAATAAATGGTATAGGAAAAGAAACAGCAGATACTATACTACTTTATGGACTGGATAAACTTACTTTTGTTGTTGATGCTTATACGAAAAGATTGTTTTATAGGCTTGGTGTTATAGATAATGAGAAAATAGAATATGATAAATTAAAAAGCTTAATAGAAAAAAACATTCCTGAAGATTTGGAAGTTTACAAAGAATTTCACGCCTTAATTGTTGAACATTGTAAAAATTTATGCAGAAAAAAACCTATTTGTGATAAATGTTTTTTAAAAGATTGGTGCTATAATAAACAAAACTAAAAATTTAATAAAAACAGATGAAAGAAAAGCATTATTCAGAATTTGGATATAAAGTTTTTTTTAAATTAAAACCAGTTTTAAAGAAGATACTAAGAATTAATGCTAAAGGTCTTGAAAACTTTCCACAAAAAAGTGGTTTTATTATAGCTTCCAATCATAGAAGCCATTTAGACCCGCCGGTTATAAATATTATTTCTCCTGTGCCTGTTATGTTTTTAGCAAAAGCAGAGCTATTTAAAATTCCAGTTTTTGGATGGTTTATAAAAAAAGCAGGTGCTATACCTATAGAGAGAGGGAAAAAAGGTGCTAATAAATCTTTGATAAAAGCATTAAAACTTTTAAAAGAAGGATATACAGTTGGGGTTTTTCCTGAAGGAACAAGAGCAAAACCAAAGGAATTTTTAAAACCAAAAGCAGGAATAGGTTTATTAATATCAAAAGCTAAAGTTCCTGTAGTTCCTGTTAGAATAGAAGGAACAGATGATGTTTTCCCAAAAGGTAGTAGTTTTCCAAAAATAGGAAAATCTCCAATTTATGTGAATGTAGGCAAGCCTATCATTTTTGACGAAAATTTAGAATATGAAGAAATTGCTAACAATGTTATGGAAGAGATAAAAAAATTATGAACACTACAAAAGTTAGATTATCAGAAAGCCAAATTTTTAAAATAAGAGAATCTATAAAATCTGTTTTAGGTGAGGATATAGAAATTTATATTTTTGGAAGTAGAACAGATTTAAGAAAAAAAGGGGGAGATATAGATATTTTAGTAGTAGATAAAAATTTATCACAGAAAGGAGATAGATTTAAACTAAAAATTAAAATTCTTTCAAAACTTTATAAAGCTATCGGAGAAAGAAAAATAGATTTATTACTTACAGATTTTCCTAAAAGTGACATAGAAAAAATAGCAATTACAAAAGGTGTAAGAATATGACTAAAGACGATATAAGATTAAAGTATGATACTTATTTAAATGAAAGTAAAAGACATCTAAATATTTTAAAAAATGATTTATTAGAAATAGAAAATTTAATCCCATTAGATGATGAGAAACTTTCTGCCTTTTTAGAAAATGAAAGAAATTTAATGCTCTTAGACCAGATAGCGTATAGATACATAAAACTTCAGGATATTTTAGGTAAGTTGTTAAGAGTATATTTTAGTTTAAAAGGTGAGAATGTAGAAAATTTGACAATGATAGATATTGTATCTTTAGCAGAAAAGATTGGGTTTCCAATAGATGAAGACTTATGGATGGAATTAAGAATTTTAAGGAACTCTATAACTCACGATTATCCTCAAACTTATGATGAAGTAGCCAAAAGTTTAAACAGATTATATGAGCTAATTCCTGTATTGGAAAAATTATTAACTTTATTATCTAGATAAAAGAATTTTTTTAAGAGGGTGTAATATGGTACAGATAATAGTTGCTGAAAATGCAGGTTTTTGTTTTGGAGTAAAGATAGCAGTTGATATGGCTAAAGAAGCAGGAGAAAAATATGGAGGAGCCTGGACAGATGGTCCAATAATTCATAATAAACAGGTTGTTAGTTTTCTAGAAAGTTTAAATGTTAAACAATTAGAAGAAAATCAAGAATTAAAAGAAGGTGAAACAGTTTTAATTCGTTCCCACGGTGTTCCTCCTCAAGAAGAAAGAAGATTAAAAGAAGCAGGAGTTAATATTATTGATGCAACCTGTCCGTTTGTTAAAAAAGTTCACGAAAAAGTAAGACAACTAGTTGAAGAAGGGTATTATGTAGTAATCATTGGAGAGCACGGGCATCCTGAAGTTATTGGAATTTTAGGTCATTTAGAAGAAGCTGGTGGAGAAGGTATTGTTGTTTCCAATATGGATGAATTAATAAGAAATCTTCCAACAAAAAGAAGAATAGGTATAGTTGCTCAAACTACTCAAAATGAAGACTTTTTTAGAGAGGCTGTTGGATATATAGCAGAAAATACAGAAGAAGTAAAAATATTTAATACTATTTGTGATGCTACATCTGTCCGACAGGAAGAGGTTAAAAATTTAGCTCCACAGGTTGATGTAATGATAATAATTGGTGGAAAACATAGCGGTAATACTAATAGATTAGCCCAAATATCTAGAGCCTTAAATCCTAATACTTACCATATAGAAAAAGCTGAAGAATTAGATAAAAATTGGTTTAAAAATGCCGATAAGATAGGAGTAAGTGCAGGAGCTTCTACACCAGATTGGATTATAAATGAGGTAGTAGAAAAAATTAAAGAATTAACAGGATAAATTTTAATGGAAGACCAAAGGGTTAATATACTTGTTGATTCGTTTAGAAAGGCAACATCTCAGGGAATAACATTAGAAGGTATCCTTCTAGTTGTTTTTATTTTCTCTTTTATTGCTCTAGCACTAACTGTTGGTAATTATCTAAAAAAGGCATTATCCTTAAGAAGACAAAAAGGACATTTCTTAAAAACTGTTTTAGAACTTGGTTTATCAGAAAAAGAAGGAGAAATCCTTTGGGAATATTCAAAGAAGTTAGATAGAGACCCATATCTCTCTTTAGAGGTTAAAGCTACTTTTGAAAAAGTAATAGATGAATATATAAAAGAAAATCCAGATTTTGATGAAAATATGATTATAGATATGAGAAGGACTTTAGGATTTGATACAGTTCCTCCATTTATGCCTCTTGTTTCTACAAAAGATATAGAGATTTTTCAAAATGGAACACTTATTTTTGAAGGTAGAAGTTATCCAGTTGCATTAACTGATAAGGATGAACTTTATATGTATTGGTCTATTTTAGAAGGAAATCCACCTATAGAAGAAGATCAAATTGTAAAAATCACATTCTTAAGACAGGATGATGCCGTTTATGTATTTGAGGGAGAGGTTGTTGAAACATTTATAGATATGGGAAGAAAAGTTATAAAAATACCCCATACATTTAATCTTGTTAGAAATCAAAGAAGAAAAGATATAAGAATAAAAGAGGAACTTCCTGTAGATATTTCGTTTGTTGATGAAAATGGAAAAGTCATTTCATTTACTTCTCAAACAGAAGATATAAGTATTAGTGGTATGAAGTTTTGTTTATTTAAGTTAGATGGTGAAATAATACAAAAACTTTCGATAAATAAAGAAATAAAAGCTGAATTAATTATTAACGGTATAAAAATCAAGGTTTCTGGATTGATTAGAAATATTCAAGACAGAGATAATAAAGTTTGCTTTGGAGTGGAGTTTAAAGATATTGATAAAAAAGACGAAGCATTTTTAAACCAGTTTATACAAGATAAGCAAATGGAGCTAATGAAAAAATACAGACAAATGCAAAAGGGTTAAATAGATGGATATAGCTACACTAATAGGTATTGGAGCAGCTTTTTTACTTATTATCATATCTATTGTTATTGGTGGTAGTCCAGGTGCTTTTATTAACATTCCTTCTTTACTTATGACAGTTGGAGGTGGTTTTTCTGCATCTTTAGCATCGTATCCTTTACCAGAGTTCTTAAAAGGTGTTAAAGCAATAGGAAAAGCCTTCAAACCACCTGTTCCTGATTTAAATGAAACAATTGATTTTCTAACAGATATAGTAGCTAAAGTTAGAAAAGATGGAATTTTATCCTTAGAAGCGGAGATAGATAGTTATTATGAAAGAGACCCATTTTTTGGGGATATGATGAGGATGTTAGTTGACGGTGTTGAGATAGAAGAAATAAAAAGTAACGCAGAAGCAGCATTAATGAAGTTAGAACAAGATTTATCTACTGAAGTTTCTGTTTGGGATGCTTTAGGAGAATTATTCCCAGCATTTGGGATGATAGGAACTCTTGTCGGACTTATACAAATGCTACAAAACCTAGATGATCCATCTGCTTTAGGACCTGGTATGGCAGTTGCTATGATTACTACATTATATGGTGCTATTCTTGCTAATGCACTGGCAATTCCTATTGCAAAGAAACTTAAATATTATAAAGATGTGGTTCTACTAGTAAAAGAGGCTTATTTAATAACTGTTGATGCTATTGATAAAGGAATGAACCCTAACATGTTTAGAGCTAAAGTAAAAACTCTCTTTGGTATAGAAGGTGGTGAGGAATAATTGCCCCGTAAGAAAAAGGAAGTTGAATGTAAAACAATTCCTGCTTGGCTAATAAGCTTTGGGGACTTAATGTCCCTTGTTTTAACTTTCTTTATTCTCCTTTTCTCAATGGGAACCATTTCTCTTGAAAAGTTCCATATGGTTATTAAAGGTTTTACAGAATATCTAGGTGGTAGAAAAGTTTTTTTGGAAGAAAAAATTCTTAAAGAAAGTAACACTCCAATAGAATTCAAAGATATGTATCCAAGAAAAAAAAGTAAAAGACAAAAACTTCAAAAAGCTTTAGCTGAACTTAGAGAAAGTTTACAAAGGGCAGGTATATATGCAGAAATAGAGTCTCACGGTTCAAAAATAAAATTTAGGGTTAATACTGATAAAATGTTCCCTGTGGGCAGTGCAAAACCATTAAAATCTGCAGTTCCCTATATTGTTGAAATTTGTAAAAGGTTAAAAGTAGCAGAATTTCCTCTTGTTATAGAAGGACATACTGACAACACAGGAAGTTATAAGTTTAATTTGGAACTTTCTCTTGCAAGGGCTTTGTCTGTAATGAAAATTTTTCAAAAATGTGGATATCCAAAAAAGTTAATGACTGTTAGAGGTTATGGCCCCTTTAGACCAATTGCTTCTAATAAAACTGCTAAAGGTAGAGCTAAAAATAGAAGGGTTGAGTTTGTAATAGAAACTAAGGATTATTAAGGTGCTATTATGCCAAGAAGAAAAAAGGTTGAATGTCCACCTGCTCCAGGATGGCTTATAAGCTTTAGTGATTTGATGTCCTTGCTTCTTACTTTCTTTATTTTACTTTATGCTATGACGGTTATGGATGTTAAAAAATTAATGAAATTTTTATGGTATTTTCAGGGGGAAAGGCCAAAAGAAAGTATAAAAACTGTTTCAGTAATCCCTCCTATTAGTATGTTAAAAGAGGAAGTTGCAAAAATTGTAAGAAAAAGAATAAAAAGATTATTACCTATATATGCCTATCAGATAGATGTTATTTCAAATTATGTCCTTATTAGACTTTTTAATGATATAGCATTTTATGAAGATAGTTATAGGCTAAAACCTGAAGCAAAAAAAGCATTGATAGAGGTGGCAAAAGAGTTAAAAAAATACCAAAAACCTTTTACCCAGATAAGAGTAAGAGGTCATGCAATAGTACATAATAAAAGAAAATTACCTGCTGGAGTAAAAGATGCCTGGGATTTATCTATGAAAAGGGCACTGGTTATAGCAGATATTTTGATAAAACAAGGGATAGACCCAAAAAAACTCGCTGTTGAAGCTTATGGAGATAACAAACCTATATATACATGGAGAAATCCTATATTACAAAGAATGAATGATAGGGTAGAAATATTTTTAGAGGTGGAGCAAAAAAGACCAGATTTATTAAAAGATGAAAAGAAAAAGTAAATTAGCTCCACACTCCAGCTATTTCTGTTTTACATTTTGGGCATTTTCCATCTTCTAAATGGTTTATTACATATTGACCTAAATGTCCACTTCTGTCTATTACTCTATATCCACAGCTTGGACAGTATGTAGATGCTCTATCTTCATCATCAAGATTACCAACGTACACATAGTTTAAACCTGCTTCTTTTCCAATTTCGTAAGCCATTTTTAAAGTTTCTACAGGTGTTGGAGGCACATCTTGCATTTTCCATGCAGGGAAAAATCTAGATAAATGCCATGGAATATCTTTATCTATGGATGCTATCCATTTTGCAGCCTTTTCTAATTCTTTCTTACTATCGTTGTATCCAGGAATTATTAAAGTTGTAAGCTCTACCCAAATTCCAAGTTTTTTAGCATGTTCTATTGTTTTTAAAACAGGTTTTAGTCTTGCTCCGACTATATTTTTATAAAATTCATCATTAAAAGCTTTTAAATCTATGTTCATAGCATCTAGATAAGGTTTTAAAACTTCAAGAGCTTCTTTCGTTTCGTATCCACTTGATACAAAAACATTTTTTATTCCATTTTCTTTAACTAATTTCATAGTATCATAAGCATATTCAAAGAAAACTACAGGTTCATTATAAGTATAAGCAATAGAAGGTATTCCGTGGGTTTTGCATATATTTACAATAGTTTGGGGCATTAATGTAGTTCCAAAAACTTCTCCATTGTGAGTTTGGGGATGTTGTGAAATTTCCCAGTTCTGGCAAAATTTACAGCTCATATTGCATCCAACAGTTCCTATTGATAATATTGGTGTAGATGGTAAAAAGTGATATAAAGGTTTTTTCTCTACAGGATCTACATTATAAGCTGCTGCCAGTCCATATGTGGTTAAATATAAATTACCATCTTCACCAACAATCCTAATTCCACATTTTCCAAGTTCTCCTTTATCTAAAACGCACCTTTGATTACACGCTTTACACAATACTTTCCCATTATCTTTTTTTTCAGACATCCATGCTAAAGCTTTCATTTTTTTACCTTCCATTTGGAATTTTGCAAGTAATATATAACCAAAATTTTATAATGCAAGACTAAAATTATTTTTGATATACTTAAAAGAAAAAGGATTATAAATGGCAACAGTAATAATACCAGCAAGAAGAGGTTCAACTAGATTAAAAGACAAACTTCTTCTAAAAGTTAAAGATAAGCCTATAATTTACTGGACTGTATCAAATTGTCTAAAGACTAAAAAGATTGATAAAGTTATAGTTGCAACAGACAGTATTGAAATTCAAAATGCATTATATGATTTACCTGTAGAAGTTATTATGACTCCTATGTGTATTAGTTGTGGTAGTGATAGAATTGCTTATGTAGCTCAAAACATAAATGATGAAATTATTATAAATGTTCAGGGAGATGAGCCTACTGTAGCTCCAGAGGATATAGATAATATTGCTGAAGCACTAGAGAGTGAAAATTGTGTTTCCTTATATTTTCCTATAGATAAGGAAGAGGATTTTAAAAATCCCAATATTGTAAAGGTTGTAATGGATAAAAATAACTATGCTCTTTATTTTTCTAGAAGTGCTGTTCCTTACCCTAGAGATGTTGATTTTGAAGAGTTAAAAAAACTTTCACTGGCTAATAAACATATAGGGGTTTATGGCTATAAAAGAAGTATTTTATTAGATTTTGCTTATAATCTTGAGCCTCCAGCAATTGAAGAAGTGGAAAAGTTAGAACAATTAAGACTTTTGTATAACGGATATAAGATAAAAATGCTTAAAGCTACAAGGGATACTCTTGGTATAGATACTATAGAAGATTTTGAGAGGTTTAAAGAATATTTACTGAATATCGATTAATTTCAACTTTTCTTTGTTGGTCTTAACATCCAGCCTATTGTAAATCCAAAACCAGTAAGTATTATACCTAATAAGATTATAATTAATGTTAGAAATTCCATTTTTAATCCTCCAGCTTTTCTTTTAGCTTTGCAATGTAAAAAAGTATTACTAATAATGCATATAAAAAACCTAAAGCAACAAAAATTCCTAAAGCTATAAGTGGATAGGCGATACTTGTAGAATACCTATCCACATTCAAAATTATGGTTACTGTACCACCTATATCAGCTACTAAGACAAATAATAAAGCTTTAAATAACTCTTTGTAAAGGTTTAGCCTAAGCTCAATCTTTTTTAGCTCTATTTCTTTATCTTCTTTACTCATTCTTTGGAGTATACTCCCATTTTCCCGTCATTAAATATTCGTGTATAGCTTGAGATGCTTTTTTAGCATGAGAAATTGCCATTACAACAGTATCACCACCATTTACTACATCTCCACCAGCAAAAACTCCTTCAATATTTGTTCTAAATTTTTCATCTACAGTTGATAGATTGTTCCATTTGTCTATTTTTAATCCTTTAACATCTTTGTATGCAAGCGGATTATCGGCCTGTCCTACTGCCATAATTACATAATCGCACTCAATAATATGCTCAGAGCCTTCTACAGGAACAGGTTTTGGTCTGCCTCCTTTTTCATCTGGGACAAGTTCCATTTTTATGCATTTAAGACCAACGACTTCTCCCTTTTCGTTTCCTATAACTTCTATAGGTTGAGTTAACCAGTGAAGAACTGCTCCTTCTTCTGCCAAATGGTCCCATTCTTCGTCCTTTGCAGATGATGTTTCTCTTGTTCTTCTATATATTAAATGTGCCTCATTTCCAAGTCTAATTGCTGTAATCATACAGTCTACTGCAGTAAATCCTCCACCGATTACTGCTACTCTTTTGCCGTGAGGAAGTTCTACATCTTTTTCTGGAGCAAGCATAGGGTCTATATAATCAACATTTGCTTTCATTAAAAATGCTATTGCAGTATATACTCCTTTTAAATCTTCTCCAGGGATACCCATTTTTTTACCTCTACCAGAACCAACAGCAATAAATACTGCATCATGTTTTTTCCTAATTTCATCAAAAGGTATATCCTGTCCTACTTTAACGCCTGTTTTTATCTCAACTCCTAGTTTTTTTATAAGTTCTATTTCAAAATCTAAAGCTCTTCTATCTAATCTCGCAGGGGGAATTCCATATCTCATAACTCCTCCAACAAAAGGAAGAGCTTCATATACAACAACATCATGCCCTTTTCTAGCTAAGAAATAAGCAGCTGCAAGTCCTGCTGGACCTGCTCCAATTATTCCAACAGATTTACCTGTAGGAGGCTCTTTTTCGTCCACCCACTCTATTCCTGACATTCTAACGCTATCGCCAACAAATCTTTCAAGTCCTCCAATTCCAACAGACAAACCGTTATCCTTGAAAGTTAAAACACAAGTACTTTCACAAAGTCTTTCTTGTGGACAAACTCTACCACAAACAGAACTAAACGGATTATTTTTTCTTAATATTTTGTAAGCTTCCCATATGTTTTGTTTTTGAATTTGCTCTATCCATTTTTCCATTTCAGAATTAACAGGACACGAAGGGGTACAAGGAGGTTTTTTACATAAAATACATCTGTCTGCTTCATCTAAAGCAACTGTGTGTCCATATCCTAATATATATTCTTTATCTAAAAATTGTTTTCTTACTTCTGGTGCTAATAGTGGTAATTCATTTCTATCGTGTCTTCTAAATTTTCTTCTTTTCTTTTCTGCCATTAATAATCAACCTCCTTTTAAATTAGCTTTTAAATAAAAAACTCATTAGAGATTTTTGAGCATGTAACCTATTTTCTGCTTCGTCAAATATAACATCTGAAAATTGTTCAAAAACATCTTCCGTAATTTCTTCTCCTTTGTGAGCAGGTAAGCAATGCATAACTATTGCGTTTTTGTTTGCTAGGCTAACTAAATTTTTATCTATTGTGAAACCTTCAAAAACCTGTTTTTTTTCTTTTTCTCCTTCTTGTCCCATACTTACCCATACATCTGTATATAAAATATCTGCTTCTTTTACTGCTTCTTTGGGATTATTTGTTATTTCTACATTTACTTTTGTTTCTTTTGCAAATTCTAATGCTTTTTGTAATGCTTTAGAGTTTGGCTCATACATTGGAGGAGTTGCTATTGATACATTTATCCCTACCATAGCACAGGCTATTAAAAGGGTATTTGCCATATTATTACCATCTCCTATATATGTAAGCTTTAATCCTTCTAATTTTACAAATCTTTCTTTAATAGTCATTAAATCTGCTAAAACCTGACATGGATGTTGATAATCTGTTAATGCATTAATAACAGGTATTGAACCATACTTTACAAGGTCTTCAACTTCATCATGAGAGTATGTTCTTATTACTATACCATCTAAATATCTGGACATAACTCTAGCTGTATCTTTTATATCCTCGCCTCTACTTAGTTGTGTAGATGAACCTAAAATGTATAAAGGCTGTCCACCCATTTGATAAACACCAACTTCAAAAGACAATCTAGTCCTTGTTGATGGTTTCATAAAAATTAAACCTATAGATTTATTTTCTAAAGATTTATCTGAAAATG
>WFXI01000275.1 GCA_015490675.1 Hydrogenothermaceae bacterium | reverse complement strand
GAGCTTAAACAGCTTGAATCAGAATTTATATTTTATGCAGAGCAGGATGGATTTAGTAAAGGAGACTTACTTTCTGTATCTGTTAGCGAAGACGGTTTAGTTAGAGGAATTTACTCAAATGGACAGGTTAGAGACTGGGCTAGAATTGCTGTTGCTACGTTTAAAGATAAAGAAGTTTTAGTAAGAAAAGGTAATAACTTATATTTACCAAATAGCCAAACATTTACACCGATTATAGTTCCTGGTGGAGTTATATCAAAGGTTAGAGGTGGATTTTTAGAGCTATCAAATGTTGATATATCTAGAGAATTTATAAACCTTATAACTGCACAAAGAGCTTATCAGGCAAATGCAAGAACAATAACAACTTCTGACCAGGTATTACAAGAAACAATGAATCTAAAGAGATAATTTATAATTAAAATAGGTAAATAAAAAATCTGAGGATTTAAATGGCAGAAGAGAACCAAGAGCAACAGGAAGAACAGGGAGGAGGGAAGAAAAAACTTCTTATAATCCTCCTTGTTCTTTTATTGCTTGGTGGTGGAGGTGGTTTTGCTGCATATAAGTTTCTTTTAGCTGGAGATGATAAAGAAGAAGAAAAAGATAAAGCAGAAGAAATTGTCAAAGAAACACAGTCTATAGAACAAATCGGTATAATGTATGACCTTGGTAATTTTGTTGTAAACCTTGCAGATAAAGACGCAGACAGATATTTAAAGATAAATATAGTTCTCGAAATTGAAAATGAACAGGTTAAACTAGAGCTTGAAAAAAGACTCCCTCAGATAAAAGATGCAATAACAACACTATTAATAACAAAAACTTCTGAAGATTTAAAAACTGCAGAAGGAATGGAACTCTTAAAAGAAGAAATTATAAAAAGGGTAAATGCTATACTACCTTTAGGTGGTGTTAAAAATGTTTACTTTACAGAGTTTGTAATACAGACGGCATAGAATAATGGAAGAACAAACTATAAATGTTGAAGCTTATCCAGAAGAAGAAAATGGAGAGAAAAAATTAGACCAAGAAGAAGTTGCCAAAAAGTTTGAAGGTTTAGATTTTGAATTTTTATCTGATGTTAATTTAAGGGTTCATGTAGAAGTAGGAAAAGCAGAAAAGTTATTTTACGATATTTTAAAACTTAAAGAAGGTGATATTATAAAACTAGATAAAAATATCGAAGATTATATAGATATTTATGTAAATGGTCATCACTTTGCAATTGGTGAAATGGTTGTAGTTAATGATAAATATGCTGTAAGGGTTGTTGACCTTGCTTGATGATTATAACCTCATAAAATTTGTAATTGTTTTTGGAATAATTGTTATAACACTGTTTGCCGTTTATTTATATATAAACAAATATGGTGGTTTTCCTGTATATAATCAAAAGGGGAAAATTAAAATTTTAGAAATAAAACAAGTTTCTAAAGATAAAGGTTTCATTTTAGCTCAAATTCAAAATAAGTTTTTCTTTTTCTCTTTTGATAATTCTGGTATAAAATTAATAGAAAAGTTTGAAAATTCTTTAGATGAAGAAAGTAAAAGCAATATTAGCCAATAGCATATTAATAATATTACTCTTTTCTGTAGCTTCTATCGCTCAACCTGAAAACCAAAATTTAATACAAAATACCTTACAACAATTAAACAATTTAAGTTTGACTTTAAAAATTCTTTTTCTAATAACCATATTAAGTTTAGCCCCCTCTATTTTAATAACATTAACATCTTTTGTTAGGATTGTAATTGTTTTATCTTTGCTTAGACATGCTTTAGGTATACCCCAGTCTCCTCCAAATCAAGTAATAATATCTTTAGCTTTATTTTTGACATTTTTTGTTATGAAACCTGTTTTTGAAGATATTAATAAAAATGCTATACAACCATATCTAAAACAAGAGATTGGGGATATGGAGGCCTTAAAACTTGCGTCTAAACCTTTAAAAGAGTTTATGCTAAAAAATACTCGTAAAGAAGATTTAAAGCTTTTTGTTGATTTATCAGGTGAAAAGCCTAAATCTCCTGAAGATTTAAGTATGATAACTTTAATGCCTGCATTTTTAATAAGTGAAATAAAAACTGCTTTTGAAATAGTTTTTCTAATATTTTTGCCATTTTTAATAATAGACCTTCTGATAGCAAGTATTTTAATGTCCATGGGTATGATGATGATTCCTCCAATGATGATTTCTTTACCTTTTAAACTTATACTATTTGTGTTGGCTGATGGCTGGGAACTTTTAATAAAAGCTTTAATAGAGAGCTACAGATGACATTAGACCAAGCTATTGATGTTATGAATAAAACTTTTGAAATGGCTTTAATAGTTGGTGGACCTGTAATTTTAATAACATTTATTGTTGGCATTGTAATAAGTATTTTTCAGGCTGCAACGCAAATCAACGAAATGACACTAACATTCATCCCAAAAATCGTAGCTACTCTACTAGCTATAATTGTTTTTGGTTCGTGGATGTTTAGAAAAATGGTAGATTTTACTAGGGAAATATTCATTGCAATGGTAAATCTTATACAATGACACAGTTAATTAGCGTTCCAGAAGCCATTACATTTGGACTTGTATTAACTAGACTAGTAGCATTTTTTTCAGCTTTTCCTGTTATAAATTCAAACTTTGTGCCTTTAAATGTTAGGTTAATGCTTGTTATTGCCCTTTCATTTTTTGTGATGAAATTTGCGAGCATAGAAACTGTAAATATTGAAGATTTTTCTCCTTTTTGGATGTTCTTGCTTGTTTTAAAAGAGTTGCTAGTAGGATTTTTTATAGGAATTTTAACCCATATAATTGTTGGCATATTTTCTTATTCTGCAGAGGTAATAGGATATTTTATGGGGCTAACACTTGCAAACCTTTTTGACCCTACTTTTGGACAAATTTCTGTAATTGATAGATTTTTTATACTGCTCTTTTATCTTATGTTTTTCTTATCTGGAGTATATCTTATATTCTTTGCAGGGCTAGTTAAAAGCTTTGAAATAATTCCTTTATTTGAGCTGAAAATATCTGATAATGCTACAGTTTTTATTTTAGAAAAAACAGTAGACCTTTTTGTTTTAGCTTTAAAAATGGCTTTTCCTTTTTTATTAGTATTACTAATGTTAAATATTGCTTTAGCTTTAATTAATAGACTAATTCCTCAGGTTAATGTTTTTATTGTTGGACTTCCTATGCAAATATTTATAGGACTTTTATCTCTTGCTATTGGAGCATCTGCTCTTGTATTATTTTCAAAAGGAATAATGAATTATTTTGTTGAAAACTATTTAAATGCAGTAAAACTATTTGGTAAGTAAATGGCAAAAGACCCTAGTAAAACAGAAAAAGCAACCCCCCGAAGAAGACAAAAAGCTAGAGAAGAAGGGCAGGTAGCTAGGAGCTTAGATGTACCTATATCTGCGACTTTGTTTATGACCTTTTTGGTTTTGATTGCTTATATACCTTTTGCATATAAGAAGTTAGTTGAGTATTTTATATTTGTATTTTCAAACTTGTCAAAGAACATTCCTTCTGTGTCTCAGACAGAGATAGCAATAATTACATTTAAAATTTTCTTTTTGCTTATCACCCCTGTTTTTTTAGCTCTTTTACTAACAGGAGTTTTTGCTAATGTTATTCAGTTTGGTTTTTTATTAACTTTCAAACCTTTGATGCCAAAACTAGAAAGAATAAATCCCATTTCAGGACTTGGAAGGATTTTCTCGAGGAAAACATTATTTGAAATTGTTAGAAATGTTTTAAAACTCCTTATAGCAACTGTAATTGCTTATTTTATTTACATAAAAATCTTTAAAGAAAGTGCATCTTTATTTTTTGTTCCTGTAAATCATCAAGTTTACTTAATGATGGAATATATCCTAATGATGATTTTATTTTTTGCATTACTCTCAATACCAATAGCAGTAATAGATTTTCTATTTAGAAGATGGGAATATGAAGAAAATATAAAAATGTCAAAACACGAAATAAAAGAAGAACAAAAAATGTATGAAGGAAACCCTCAAATAAAAGCTGCTATTAGAAGAAAGCAAAGAGAACTTGCGATGACAAGAATGATGGCAGAAGTTGAAAAAGCAGATGTTGTTATTACAAACCCAACCCACTTTGCAGTTGCGTTAAAATACGACAGAGAAAAAGAAGAGCCTGCTCCTAGGGTAGTTGCAAAAGGGAAAGATAAATTAGCAGAAAAGATAATAGAAAAGGCAAAGGAGAATAATGTTCCTGTTATTCAAGACCCACCTTTAGCAAGGGCTTTATATGAATCCTGTGAAGTTGGGGATTTTATCCCAGAACAGTTTTATCAAGTTGTTGCTAAAATTCTTGCTAGAGTGTATAAAGAAAAAGGTATTAAGAATATTTAGTATTTATGATTTTTACTACTAAAATTTTACCTGTTGGTGCTTATAATTATAAGTTATAAACTTAGCATTTACGAGGAAATATAAAATGGAAGCAAAATCATGGAATCATTTTGTAGATTTAAAAGCATACGATAAAGATGGAAATGAAAGAGAAGTTTCTGCTTTATATATAGTTGCTGTTCCTAAAGATGATAGATTAGAAAGAGAAATAGACTTTAAATGCTATAGACCAACATACATTCCCCAAAGTGTTGTGGAAAAAATTGGAAAAGCTTATGGAGTAAATACAGAATTTAACATAAAAGAACCTGAAAAATACGATATTATTGGATATAGACCAGATTTAGACCTTTATATTTTTAAAGAAAACTTAACTTTCAATGAAGGATTAGAAAGAGTTAAGAAAATACTTTTAGACTATTTAAAAGAAGATGGTTTTGAACCAGTGAGGGTGGAAGAAGTCCCTATTTAAGCTGTCATTTCAAGGACTTCTTCATTTTTTTCAATATAGATTTCACCAAATTCTTCTTCTTGATAAATATTTATTTTCTTTTCATAATTTAAAAAGAGTAGAGCTACAAATGCCTGAGCTTTATTTGGATAATTTAGTTTAGATAGGGTAGTATATCCTTCTAATTTTTCAAACTCTTTCTCTAGAGCTTCTATTGCCTCTTCTAGTGTTGCATGAAATAGGGGAACTTCTATTTTTTGAGGTTTTCTAGTATATGGCTTTCTTCTTGTATATTTTCTTTTTGGTTTAAATGGAATAACTGGTGAAACATATTTTTTTAGCACATGGGCTATCTCATCTATTGTATAAAATCTTTTTATTCCAAAAACTCTATTTCTTTTAATCTCTTCTTTTTCTTCTTCATTCTCCAAAGCTAAAGCTTCTGCTTTCATTTTTAAAAGAAGTGCTGCGGCAGATAAAACTTTAGATGCTTTTCTTAAATCTGGCAAATACATATTTTTTACTTCTTTTAGGTATTTATCTGCAAGTTCAACTATATCTATCTTCCACGGGTCTATCTCACCATTTATAACAAGCTTTAAAACTACATCAAAAGGATTTTTTTCTCTATCATCAAACATTGTGCTTAACCTTGATTTTGATTTGTTAACTTTTCGGCATTTTTTAGTATAAGTTTATCAAATTCCTCTGGTAGTTTAAATTGATATTTTAAAGCATATACACCTTTAAGCTTATTTTTTATCTTAACCAAGTCTTTTTCTGTTGTTAAATAAAAGTTAGCTTTAGGCAAAGAAAATTTTTCATAATCAAAGTGGTCTTTAAAACCTTTAAATCCTGTTATTTTAAAACCAATTTGCTTAGCAATATTTGCAACATAGTCAAAAAACTGCTCATTATTTGCTAATCCTGAAAATACAAAAATTTCTTTACCGTTCAGAAAATTAAGAGGATATTCATTTTCAAAATCTGTAATTCTGTTTGAGACTTCCTTTGCAAAGAAAAAAGGTTTTTCAAAAGTTTTTAGTTTTTGTATTAATTTTTTACTTTCATTTTTAGCCTTTGTTACAACAAGAATATCTGCATATTTATAAGTTTCTACTGACTCTCTTAATCTACCAAAAGGTAGAGGTTTATCTTCCCAAAAAGGTTTTCTAGCATCTACAAGTAAAATATCAAAGTCTCTATAAAGCTGAAAATGTTGAAATCCATCATCTAGAATAAATATATCTACATCGAAATTCTCTAAAGCTTTTAAACCTGCCTCATATCTAGAGCTTGAAACAACTACTGGAATATTATTTAAAGCTATCAAATAAGGCTCATCTCCAGATTCTTGCCAGTTTACAAATATATTTTTTCCATCACTTACAAGAATAGTTCCTTTGGATTTTCTCCTGTATCCTCTAGATAAAACACAAACTTTATAGCCGTATTTTTGTAAAAGTTTCGATAAGTAAATAGTAAAAGGAGTTTTGCCTGTTCCACCAACAGATAAATTTCCTACTGAAATAACAGGCTTAGGAAGTTTTTTCTTTTTTATAAAATTTTTTTCATAAAGCTCTCTTCTAAGTTTTGCAAGGAGAGAATATATCAATTTCTAACTTTTCTAACAAAACCTTTTAAAGAATGTTTTTTCATAAATCTGTAGGCTTCTTTATAAGAATCAAATTCTCCTACTAATACTCTATATATTCCGTTTTTCTCAACAACTTTTCCGTTTAGTCTTAAAGAAGCTAGGTATTTTTCTGCTCTTTTTTTACTTGTAAATGCTCCAACCTGAACAGTGTAATGAAAATGTCTTTTGTGAGTAGCTTTTGCTTTAGGTTTTGTTTCTTTCTTTTCTGTTTTTTTTGCTATTTCTTGTTTTACTGGTTTTTGTTGTTTCTCAACTTTTGCAACTTGTTTTTTCTCTTCTTTTTTGACTATTTGTTGTTTTTGTTTTTCATTTTGTTTTTGCTGTTTTGTTTCTTTTGGTTTTGTTTCTTCCTGTTTTTTAGCTGTAGCTACAACGGCTTTTTGTTTTTCTTCTTTAGATGTCGCTAATTCTACACTAGTTTTTTGTTCTTCTTGTTTATACTGGACAACATTTGTTTGCTCTTCATCTTCTAAAACAACCTCTGGCTGTGAAACTGGTTCATCACTACCAGAGTAGTATATGTTTATTCCTATAACTAAAAATATTAAAACTGCAAAAATTCCAGCAACAACAATTATTAATTTTTCTACTTTTTCTTGCTTTTTCTTAATTTCCTCTATTTTTTTTATTGAGTCCTTTAAGTCGTTATCCATTCTACATTCTCTCCACTGGTGTTATTTCCATTATTCTAAATATCGTTCTAAGAGCATTTCTAACAGCTTTTAATAGGTATAATCTTGCTTTCATTAATTTTTCGTCATCTTTTTGTAAAAATTTATAGTTGTTATAGTAATAATGAAACTTTGAAGCAAGTTCATATGCTATTTGTGTAATTTTATGAGGTTGTCTCTTTTCTGTAATTTCATAAATATTTTCAGGAATAACTGCAATATATTTCATTAAGTCTTTTTCTGCTTTTTCTTTTAGTAAAGAAGTATCCACTGAAGAAGCGTCTAACTGGTTTATATCTACTCCAAAATTTTCCTCTGCTTCTCTAAATACAGAAGAAATCCTCGCGTGTGCATACTGAACATAGTAAACAGGGTTTTCTGAAGATTTTTTTAAGGCTAAATCTATATCAAAGTTTAAATGAGTATTACTATCTTTAGTTAAAAAGAAATAAATAACTGCATCTTTTCCTACCATATCTATCAAGTCTCTTAAAGTTGTAAAAGTTCCTGCTCTTTTAGACATTTTCATTTCTTGTCCGTCTTTAAAAAGCTTAACAAGCTGAATTAGAACAACATTAAACCAATCTTCTTTTGCTCCCAAAGCTAACATTGCTGATTTTAATCTTGGAATGTATCCGTGGTGGTCTGCTCCCCAAACATTAATAATAAAGTCGTATCCTCTTTTTAATTTGTCAAAATGATATGCTATATCTCCAGCAAAGTAAGTGTAGCTACCGTCAGATTTTCTTAATACTCTATCTTTATCATCTCCAAATTCAGTGGTTTTTAACCATAAAGCTCCATCTTTTTCATATGTTAAACCTTTTTCTTCTAAAAATTTTAAAACTTCGTAAACTTTCCCTTGAGTGTAAAGTTCCTTTTCACTAAACCATATATCAAATTCAACTCCAAGAAGTGATAAATCTTGCTTAATTTTATCTAACAGTAAATTTTTAGCATATTCTGCCATATACTCTATTACTTGCTCTTCTGACGCCATAGATAAGATTTTATCTCTGTGAGTTTCATAAAGCTCCTTTGCTATATCTTTTATATATTCTCCCTTGTAACCTTCTTCTGGAAATGGATAATCTGATTCTTCTATTTGTCTAAACCTTGCATACACAGAAAGTCCAAGCATTTTTATCTGGTTTCCTGCATCGTTTATATAAAATTCTTTTTCTACATTGTATCCAGAATATTTATATAGATTAGCAAGCGTATTCCCTACCACTGCACCTCTACCGTGTCCAAGATGCAGTGGTCCTGTTGGATTTGCACTCACAAATTCTATGTTTATTTTTCCCTTATCTTTGTTTTTAATTTCTCCGTAAGTATCTCCTTCTACGATAGCTTTTTCTAATATAGGTTCAAAATACTTTGTAGATAAAAACAAATTGACAAATCCTGCACCGGCAACCTCAACTTTTTCAAAAATATCTTCCTTTTCAAGAATTTTTTTTATTTTATTTGCTATGTTTATAGGCTTATCTTTTAAAGCTTTAGCTAGTATAAAGGAAGCATTTATAGAAAAATCTCCAAATTTTTCCTCTTTAGGAGGTTCTAGCTTTATTTTGTCCTTTATTTCTTCAATTTGAGGTATTTCTTTTTTTATTAAATTTATAACTTGCTCTTTTAATTTTGTTTTCATAATGCTCCTTATT
>WFXI01000274.1 GCA_015490675.1 Hydrogenothermaceae bacterium | reverse complement strand
TGGTTCAGAGTTTTTTCTGCAACACTCACGAACAATGTAGAGGAAATTTTTGAAAAAGAAAGCGAACTTTTCGGAAATCAAGTAAAGGCGTCACGGATACGTTTAAAAATTAAATCTTTTAATAGAGAAATTGTTAAACATCACAAAGTGTATCCATCTAATATAGCTTACTTAGGTTATGGAAATATCTCTTATGATAAGTCTGCAAAAAAATTCACACCATCAAGACCATTTATTCCTGCAGGTTCAAAATACAAAATAGAGTTTTTAGTTCCTGAAAGTTTAAAAGATAAACTTGAATCTCTTTTATATTTAGTGTCAAAATTCGGAGCTTTAGGAGGAAGAAATAGAAGAGGTTTCGGGAATTTTATACTTATACCTCTATACGATAGTGAATATAAAAATTGGGAATACTTTGATGTTGACGAAATTAGAACTGCTTTTAAGAATTTTGAAAATTTATTAAACTACACCAAAAAAAGAAAAGTAGTTACACTGAAAGTTTACGAATATGGAAAGGGACACAATCCTGTAGACCTTCTAAATGATTTCGGAGAAAAGTATAAACATTTTAGAAATAGAAGAAATCCCGATTACCAAAGCTTTAAAAAATTTTTATTGGGTAATCTTAAAAAAGATGAATGCGTAGTTTATCAAAGAGTAAATTTTGGGCTTCCCATAAATATCATGTATAGAAGTTTAAACGGCAAAAAAGGAAGTATAAATCTATTCTCTGGAAGAAATTCCTTAAGAAGAGCATCCCCTTTAATGCTTAAAGTCGTAAAGGAAAATAAGAATACTTATTCCTTATTATTAATATTAAACTTAAGTAAATTTAGACCTTCAAACGCTGAAATACTTGCGGTTTCTGGAAAGAAAAGGAGATGTGTTAATCCGGGAATTAGCCCTTTAGATTTTATTGAAAACGAATTTATTAAAAGCTATTTGGGAATAAAAGAACCTTTACTGGTATTTTAGGGAGGTGAGGATGGAAAAATACTTAGTTGTATTTTCTTTTTCCCCCGTGCAAGGTTTCATATCCGCATCAAGGAAAACGAAAGACTTTTTTATGAGCAGTTATTTACTTTCGTTTTTAACAAAAAGAGTTTTAGAAAGAATCTCAAATTTAAAAGAAGATGTTGAAATTGTATATCCACAAATAAAAAATTCTGAAATATGTGAAACCTTAACCGCAAATTATCCGAACAGATTTGTTGTAAAGGTTGATATAGAAGATATAGAGGATTTTATAAATGAAATTAAAAAAGCTTTTGAAGAGGAAATTAAGTATATTTCTCAAAAAGCATGTGAAGATTTAATTGGTGAAACGCTTAAATTACTAAAAAACGAAGAATGTTCTAAACTTAACGGGCAAGAAATTAAGAATGCTTTGGAACAGTTAAAGAAGCAATTTGAAACGTATTTCGGAAGTTACGTAGCCGCAAAAAAGCTTGAGGGAAACTATAAGGATATTTACGAAGAAACAGAAAGAATATTAGGGGCAAGGAAAACCTTCAGAAATTATTGTGGAATAGTTGATAGAGCAAAAATTAATGGCAGATACCCCGATGGGTGTAGTGTATGTGGTGAAAGACTTCACTTGAGTATTGATTTTAAATCAGTAAAAGATGTGGACGAAAATGAAAAGCTTTGCGGAGTTTGCTATATAAAAAGAAGGCTTTATAAAATATACCTTAAACATACAATAAAGTGTAAAGAAAAAGATTTTGAAAACTTCTTTGAACACTTTCCTTCAACTCACGATATAAGCTTATCAAGGGAATATTATGAGTTTTTAAAAGAGCTTTCTCAATATGAAGATGGGGATTTTGTGAAAAGATTCAGCCGGAAATTAAACCAGATTATAAATAAAGGAATACTGCCCAAATCTTACGGAATAAATCTTAACTTTGTTAAATGGATAAATGAAAATAACCTTAATGATTTCAAATATGTTCCTATTACCGCACTATCTACCCAAGAAATAGAAAATTTAATAAAAAGTGAATCAGACAAAGATGTGAAAAAAGAACTTGAAGACTATTTAAAAGAACTAAAAACATTTCTAAATACTTTTAAAGAGAAAAAAGGTAAGGATGCTGAAGATATTTTTAATTCCCCCAAATATTTTTCAATAATTTACTCGGATGGAGACAACATAGGTAAGATACTCGGAGGAGAAGGTATTTACGCAGAAGATATGGAAAAATTCCATATTGACTTTTCAAGAAAGCTTTCAGAATATGCAGATACAATTGTTGAAGAAATAGAACGAAACGGGAATATACCGGGATTTGCAAAGGTAATATATGCAGGGGGAGATGACGTATTTGTATTTTCTCACAGAGAAGAAGTAATAAGAATTCTTAAATTAACCCGAGATAAATACAGGAAAATATTGGAAGAGTTAGTTAAAGAACCTACAAACTCCGCAGGTGTAGTTATAGGACATGCTAAAGTAAGCTTAAGACTATTGCACAAAAAAACTCACGAAGCAGAGCACGAAGCAAAGAATAAATTTGGAAGGAATGCATTTGTAATAAAAGTAATATCAAGAAGCGGTGAAGAAACTACCTTCGGAAGTAAGTTTTATTATGACGAAATAGATTCCCTCGAAGTTCTTAAAGCGGTAAAGGAGATTTACGAAAACCATGAAGGAGCATCAGGACTTCCTTATACACTTAGAGAAATTTCAGAAACTTTACCTTTTGAAGGAGATAAAAGCAAACTACTTGATGTCTTTCTTGCACTTTTTAAGAAAGAGTATAAAAGAAAGGAACTTCCTAAAGACTGTATAGATATTTTTGAAGAATTTTTAAGAAAACAAGAAGAAGCACATAGAGATTTAACCCTAAAAGAAATTGTTAAAAACTTCGCGGGGCTATTTTATGTAGGTAGATTCCTCGGAAGGAGAGGGTAATATGAAAGTAAGGCTTTATGAAGTTATACCCTACGATGCATTTGCTTTCGGAGACTTAAGCAATTTCCAAGCGGGGGAAGAAAGCTGGAGAAGAACTTTAGAAATTCCCGACGTTTCAAGATTTTTCCACTTAGTTGATGCGAAAAAAACAAAAATTTGCGGAGTTTTCATTTCTGATAAGGAAAAAATTTTATTGCCTGTTCCTGGGGATGTTGTAGCTCCGAGAAAGGGTGAAGAGGGTTGTTTATCAGTATCAATTTTGAAATCAAAACCAGACAAAGCTATAACCGATATAAAATCTGATTACTTTCCTGAAACTGAAGGTAAAGTTGAATCTGCTCAGGGATTTATAAGCTTCAATATTTTCAAAAATTACATAAAAGGATGTGAAAACCTCGGAATTACAGATAATTTAATAAAATCTTCCGATATATTTGTAAAAGAATTCAAAGTAGGATTAAGCCTGAATCAAGATACGTTCACGGCAGAAGAAGGAAGGTTGTATATGACTACTTATGTGAGACTGAAAAACAATTATTCGTATTTAATCCTAACTTGGGGAGATGAATATATTGAAGAAGGAGATTACCACATAGGCGGAGAAACAAGAGTTGCAAAAATAAAAGAATTTAACGACCAAAAATTTAAAGAATTTTTAGAAGAAAAAGTAAAAGTTAACGAAAATAAGTTATACAGGCTTTATCTAACAAGTTCAACATATGTAAGTGGAGAACTGAAAATCGGAACGAAAATTGTCGTTGATAATCTTGAGTTTGAACTTGTATGGGCTTTTATATCTGGTAAAGAGTGGATTTCCGGTTATAGAAAACCGGCAATACTTATGCTTAAGCCTGGAAGTGTTTTAATTTTAAAAGCTAATAAAAACGGTAATTTAACAAGATTGACCTTTATTGAGGAAAAAGCTTATCTACCTGTCTACAAAGATAAAGATAAAGCTGAAATACTTAATGAAGAAAAAGAACCTTCTTTTTTTGGATGGAATTACGGAATTTTTGAAAAATATGAATACAAGGGGGTTTAAATATGAGTAAAACTAACTTCCACAGGATAGTTTATTTTAAAACCTTAACCTCAACGCATATGGGAGCTGGACAAGGATTAGAACACATAGATCTTCCCATTCAAAGAGAACAACATACAAAGTTTCCCATATTTTATGCATCAGGAATAAAGGGAGCCTTTAGACAGTATGCACTTGAAAAGGCTTATGAAAACCTTAAAGATAGGGGATATAATTTAAGCAAATTAAACGAAGAAGTTGAAAAGTATCATCCCGGAGATGAAACTCAAGAAACTCCGAATGAAGTTTGTATACTTGCCCGTATGTTTGGTTCTCAAGATAGAAAGGGAATACTTTCTTATACAGATGCAAAAATTTTATTCTTTCCTGTTAAATCTTTAAAGGGCGTATTTGCTTACGTTACCTGTCCATATGTTCTTAACAGATATAAAGAAGAGACTGGAATAGGAAATAGCGATAAGGATATAAACTTGCAAGAAGGGGAAGTTATTTGCTCAGATTGCTTAGTTATAGAAAATAATGTTATTCTTGAAGAATTTCAATTCAAAAGAATATGTAATAAAGATGTATTAATTCAATCTTTGAATTTACCAAAAGCTCTTGAACAAGAAATTTTAAAAAGATATTGTATAGTTGATGATGATACATTTTCCTACTTTGTTGAAAACTTTACAGAAGTTATAACGAGAATAAAGATAAATCCTGAAACTGGTACTGTCGATAAAAGTAGTGGTGCCCTTTGGACTGAAGAGTATTTACCTTCTGAAACTATACTCTATTCATTAGAGTTCCGTGCAGATGATAATGAAAAAGAGATTGATAGTTTCTTACCAGAGGATCATTCACTTTTAAACTTAGGTGGAAATCAAACTATAGGAAAAGGTATTGTAAAAATATTTTATGGGGGGAGATACAAATGAGACTTAAAACAAAGAATCAGGAAATGGCTCTTTACGCTTTTAAATGTATTCAAGAAATAAAAGATAAAGGGGATAAAGAACTTGAAAATAAATACAAATCAAAAGCTAGAAGTTTACCTTCTATGATAACTCATAATGGACTTTTAACTACATTGACATTTCTTTACGCTAAGGCACAAGGGAAAAATGATAAAAAGGACACAGCCGAAAAATATCTACTTATACATATAATAGTGTGGCTTAAGAAATTAGAAAACAAAGATTTGGATGATGAAGATATCAAATGTTTTCTAAGGCATATTGCAAAGGAAGATTTTAGAAGACTTTTAATAATTTCTAAAGAAGCATTAAGTATTTCCCAATGGATTAAAAGAATCGCAGAAGGGGAGTTAGAAGGAAATGAATAGGATTAACTTGAAAGTTTTAGATAATATTAATTTTGCTCTCGTTTTTTATAAGCTTATGCCTTTTATTGAATTTAACGTTTATTTTAAGCTTAAAAACAAAGAGTTTTCCGAAAATATAACAATTTATGAAAAGATATTTGGAAATATTATAGATAAAATATCAGAAAAATATGATTTAACAGAAGGAGAAAAAAAAGATATTAGGAAAGCTTTAGATAGTAAGTTTTCAAACGTAGAAATTTTATCAAATCTGCTGAAACAAGTTAATAATAGGAACTCTCTGAGTAAAACTTTTGCCAAGAAGGTCATTCAGGAGTATACAGACAATGACTTTAAAACAATATCTCTTAGAACAGGATATAGGCTTATTATAGGGATGGGTATTCCTTCTTTTTTTGAAAATGGATTGACACTCCATCATATTTATGGAATTCCTTATATTCCTGCTTCATCTGTGAAAGGTCTTGCAAGATTTGTTTATATATTAACAAAATTTGTAAATGATTTTGACTTAGAAAAAGCGGAAAACATATTAAAAAAACTTGAAGCTAAAGAAATTAAAGATTTTAAGTTTTTAGAGAAAAATTTTGCAGAAATAAATAATAATGAGGAGGACAAAGAAAATCTATTTGTATATATCTTTGGCTCACAAAATTCTAAAGGAAGGGTAGTTTTCGGTGATGCTTTTCCAGAGAGGTTTAAGTATGTAGTTGATATAATGAATCCCCACTTTAGTAATTATTATAATGAGCAAGAAAGAAAGAAAAAGGGAAAGGATGTTATAGGTGAATGGCAAAATCCCATTCCTATCCCATTTTTGGCTATAGAAGATGCTAAATTTGTTTTCCCTTTTAAAGTTGAATCTATAGAAAATCAAAAACTTATTGAAAAGGTTATTGAAGACTGTTTAAAAGAAGCTTTAAAATTTCTTGGTATAGGTGCCAAAACAAGAAAAGGTTATGGATGGTTTGAAGAAGTGGAGAGTTAATCATGAAAATATTAATTGCTCCTTGGGGAAATCCTTTTGCGTGGAAAGAAACTGATTATGTTTACAATAACAAACATTTAAAAACTAAATGTTCAACTCACATTAT
>WFXI01000273.1 GCA_015490675.1 Hydrogenothermaceae bacterium | reverse complement strand
GCTCCTGTTCCACCATCATGTCCTGATATGTGAATAATATCTGCAAAAGCTTTAGCAACTCCAGAAGCAATTGTTCCAATTCCTGTTTCAGAAACAAGTTTAACAATTACTTTTGCTCTAGGATTAATCATTTTCAGGTCATATATTAACTGGGCTAAATCTTCTATTGAGTAAATATCGTGGTGAGGAGGTGGCGAAATTAGAGTAGTTCCTGGTTTTGCCCTTCTTAAAAATGCTATATAAACATCGACTTTTTTTCCTGGCAGTTGTCCACCTTCTCCTGGCTTTGCACCTTGAGCTATTTTAATTTCAATTTCCTCTGCACTATTTAAATACTCTGCTGTAACTCCAAATCTTCCTGATGCAACCTGTTTTATTTTTGAATTTTTAATAGTTCCATATCTTGCTGGGTCTTCTCCACCTTCACCAGAGTTAGATTTTCCACCTATTCTATTCATTGCTTCTGCTATAGTCTCATGGGCTTCTCTACTTAAAGCCCCAACAGACATACCAGCTCCAACAAACCTTTTCATTATTTCTTCAACAGGTTCAACCTCTTCAACAGGTATAGGTGGTCTATCGCTTACTATTTCAAACAAATCTCTAACATTTACAGGTTTTTCTGAATATGCAAGTTCAGAGAATTTTTTATATTCTTCCCAATTTTCTCCTCTAACTGCCCTATGAAGGGAAGTTAATGCTTTAGGGTTCCAGGAGTGGAATTCCCCGTCTCTTCTGTGTCTGTATTCTCCTTCTTGAGGCCATCCTTTTAGCTCTTCAAATAATGCTTTGTTGTATCTAATTAAAATTTCTTGAGCTATCTGTCTTACACCAATACCACCAAGTTGAGATGGAGTTCCTGGGAAGTACTTATCTATAACTTCTTGAGATATTCCAAGGGCTTCAAAAAGTCCTGAACCTCTGTAACTTTTTATTGTAGCAATTCCCATTTTAGACATTATTTTTAAAAGCCCTTCATTAACAGCTTTTCTATATCTTTTTATAGCTTCTTCAAAAGAAAGGCCTAGTTTTTCATCTTCTTCAACTAAATTTCTAATTATTTGTGCAGATAAATAAGGGTTTACTAATGTTGCTCCATATCCAATTAAAAAGGCTATTGCATGGGTATCCCTTGCATCTGCAGTGTCAGCAATAATACTAAACTTACTTCTTTTTCCTTTTCTTCCCATATAAGCATTAACTGCAGCAACAGCAAGACCCATAGGAATAGGAGCACCTTCTATAGATATATCTCTATCAGAAAGGATTATAATCTCTTTTCCGTTATCTACTGCCTCTTCAACTCTTTGACAAATTTCATCTAATTTTGGCTCTAAAGCAGTATCATAAGGTTCAAAAATAGCAGGAATAATTTCAACTTTATCTGCAAAAGTATCTATTATTTCTTTTAACTCATTATCAAAGATTATTGGACTATCAAAAACAAGTTGATTTGCATGCTCTGGTGTTTCTGTTAAGAAATTTCCCTTTTTACCTACATAAGTCCTTAAGGACATTACACTTTTTTCTCTTATAGGGTCAATTGGTGGATTTGTAACCTGTGCAAATCTTTGTTTGAAATAGGTGTGTATTAATTTTGGTCTCTTAGATAAAACAGAAATTGGAGTATCGTTACCCATTGAGTAAACAGGCTCATTAGCCTTTTCAAGCATTTCTTTTATATAAAATGTTATATGGTCTTTATCGTAACCAAAAATGTATGCTTCTTTTTTTACATCTTTAACTTCTAATTCTGGGTAATCTGTTGCAGGGACAAAAACTTTAAGATTTTCTTCAACCCACTGTTTATATTGTTTTCCTTCTGATACTTTTTTTATTATTTCTTCCGTTGTATAAATTTTTCCTTCTGTAGTATCTATTGCAATTGCTTCTCCAGGTCCAAGTCTTCCTTTATAAACAATCTTTTCTTCGGGAGTATCAACAACTCCAACTTCAGAAGCCATAATTACTTCATCTTCAGTAATTATATATCTTGCAGGTCTAAGACCATTTCTATCTAACTTTCCAACAACAATTTGACCATCTGTAAATGCTAATGCTGCAGGACCATCCCAAGCCTCAAAAATGCAAGCAAAGTATTCATAGAAAGCTCTTTCTTCTTCTGATAAAAATTTATCATTCTCAAATGCTTTAGGAACAAGCATATTAACAACAGCAAGAGGGTCTTTCCCAGAATGAACTAAAAACTCTAAAGCATTATCTAAAGAGGCAGAGTCACTATCATCATACTTAACTATAGGAAGAATATCTTCTGCTAAATCTCCCCATATTTCTCTAACATCGTCAGCTTTTGCATTTAACCAGTTTCTATTTGCAGAAATTGTATTAATCTCACCATTATGAGCAAGCATTCTAAAAGGTTGAGCTAATTTCCAGTTAGGGAAAGTATTTGTTGAGTATCTCTGGTGATATAGAGCTATTGCACTTTCATAATCTTCATCTTGTAAATCAAGATAAAAAGACTTTAATCTAGGAGCAGTTATCATTCCTTTATAAACAATTGTCTTAGAAGAAAGAGAAGGAATATAAAATCTATCATCTTTACTTGCTATTTCTTTTTCTAGTTTTTTTCTTAATATAAAGAGCTCTTTTTCAAAATTATCTACATTAATTCCTTCTTTAGAGATAAATCCCTGAAGCAATGCTGGTTTTACAGATTTTGCAATTTCTCCAAGGTCTTCTTCGTTAATAGGAATTTCTCTCCAACCTAAAAACTTGAATTTAGAATTTACTATTTTTTCAACTTGAGACTTGTATTCATCTAATTTATCTTCTGGTATAAAAAATACTCCAACTGCGAAATCTTCAGGAGCAGGGATTTTTATATTAAGTTTATTTAACTCTTTTTCGAAAAATCTATATGGAATTTGAGTTAAAATTCCTGCACCATCTCCAGTTTTACCATCGGCACTAACAGCTCCTCTATGGTCTAGATTTGCAAGTGCAGTTAGAGCATCATCAACTAATTTGTGGGATTTATTTCCCTTTATATTAACTATAAATCCTACGCCACATGAGTCTCTTTCTTGTAAAATTCTAAACAATGTTTCTACCCTCTTGCTTGCTTGTAATTTATTATTATACCTCTTTATTTTTTTTACTGAAACTCAAGAGGGTAGAAACTGTAGGGAATTAAAGTTGAATTAGTATTGTGGAACTGATGGGTCTATTTCTTGAGACCAAGCTAAAATTCCACCTTCAACATTTTTAACATTATTAAATCCTTTTTGAAGTAACCACATAGTAGCTTGCAAACTTCTGTTTCCACTTCTGCATAAAACATAAATAGGTTTGTCTTTTGGTAGTTTATCTATTACAGAAGGTAATTTCATTAATGGAACAAGCATTGCATCTTTTTCTTTAATTCTTGCAAAATTATACTCTTGTGGTTCTCTAACATCTAATAATATAAAATCTTCTCCTTTATCAATCTTTTCCTTTAACTCTTTAACAGAAATGTGTATTTTGTCATAAGTCTCTTTGTCTAAAAACATATTTACCTCCACGAATAATAAATTTGGTGTAATAATATATATGTAATTGTATATATACAGCTATAATTTATGTCATATTTAGAATATATAAATATTTTAATACAAGGAGAGGTAAGATGAAACATCTGGGCATAATAGTTTTTATAATAGGGGTATTGATAGGTACTTTATATTTATTTAAGGATGAACTCTTTTTCCAAGAACATACCAGTATAGGAAGCAATTCTGTTTCAAAAAGTCCCATAACTGATGAAACTGCAACAGAAGAGTCAAAGAAACAAACAAAAGAAAATATAGCTAAGCCTGAAAGTAAGAATTTAGTAAAAGAAAAACCTAAAAAAGAAGATATAAAACCTAAAGAAGATAATAAAGTTTTAGAAAAACCTAAGCAAATAAAACCAGTAATAGAAGAAATAAAAGCAAAAATAAAAGGCTTAAAGAAAGAAAAAGAGTATGTTAAGGTTACTTTAATTAAAGACCAAAAAGAAATAACTGCCTATATGAACTTTGATGAAGACCTTTATATCCTTTTAGAAGATGCTATGAAATATAATCTTCCTTTGATATTTGTCATCAAAAAAGAAAATGATAAAGTATATATTGAAGAAATAAAGTAAAAGTTTTGGAGAGAAGGAATGTTAAAGGTAGAGCAAAGAGAAATAATACCTGTTCCTGATAATGTAAAAAGAGCATTAAAAGAAATTTTAGGTGAACATAGAGTTTTAGATGATGAAATGGATAGGCTACTGTACTCTTATGATGCTACAAGAATAAAAATGCTTCCAAATGTAGTTGTAATCCCTGAAACAGAAGAAGAAGTTCAAAAAATAGTAAAAATTTGTTATGAAAATGGGATTCCTGTTACTCCAAGAGGAGCTGGTTCTGGATATACAGGAGGAGCATTACCAGTTAAAGGTGGTGTATTAGTTTCTTTTGAAAAAATGGACAAGATTTTAGAAATAGATGAAGAAAATGCTATAGCAAGAGTCCAACCAGGGGTTGTTACATATAAATTACAACAGGAAGTGGAAAAAAGAGGATTATTTTATCCACCTGACCCTGCAAGTTATAAATTCTGCACCCTTGGTGGGAATGTAGCTGAAAATGCAGGCGGTCCCAGATGTGTAAAATATGGAGTAACTAGAGAATATGTTATGGAATTAAATACTGTTATACATACAGGAGAAGTTATACATACAGGTAGACCTACTTTAAAAGATGTAGCAGGATATGACATCACAAGACTTTTAATAGGCAGTGAGGGTACTTTAGGATTATTTACAGAAATTACATTTAAATTAATACCTAAACCAAAATCTGCTAAAACTGCAAAAGCAATTTTCTCAGATATTGAATCAGTTGGGAAGACAGTTAAGGATATATTCAAAGCTGGAATTTCCCCTTCTGCTTTAGAATTTATGGATAAGCTTGCAATAAATGCTGTTGAGGATTTTGGTAACTTTGGATTACCAAGGGATGCTGAAGTGTTACTCTTAATAGAAGTAGATGGACATCCTAAAGCTGTTGATGAAGAAATTGTTGAGGTAGCAAGAATTTGTGAGTTAAATGGTGCAAAAGTAGAAATTGCAAAAACAGAAGCTGAGGCTGCAAAACTTTGGGAAGCGAGAAGAGCTTTATCTCCTGCTGTTGCAAAACTTGGAAGAACAAAAATAAATGAAGATATAGTATTCCCTAGAAGTTACTTACCAGAGGCACTACCTAGACTAAGAGAAATAGGAAGAAAATACAACTTAAAAATGGTAAATTTTGGACATATTGGTGATGGTAATGTTCACGCTAACTTTATGATAAACGGACTCGATCCTGACGAAGTAGCTAGAACTGAAAAAGCTGTTGAAGAAGTGTTTAATTTAGCACTAGAATATGGTGGCTCTATTACTGGAGAACACGGAGTTGGAATAACGAAAGCAGAATTTATGAGAAAACAATTTAAACCTCAAGAAATGGATATAATGAGAAAGATTAAAAGAGTTTTCGACCCAGAAGATTTAATAAATCCAGGGAAAATGGATATAGATTAATAGATTAAATCTAATCTACTTTATTATAAGGCTACTTGGAAAGAGAATAAGATAAAATTTACATATCTGTTTTTTATATGTAATTGCATTTTCAATAGAAAATATAATTCTGCGTAAATTATTTATTTACAAGCGTTAGCCAGAATATAATAGAAAATATATTTGCACTAATGGAGGTTTGATGCAATTTAGTACTCTCAGAAAGGATTTGAGTGAATTTTTAAATTCTTTGTAAAACTTAATATTACTTAACAAAATAAATTTTTTTGCTAAAATTAATTAACGGGTTTTATCTGAACTATATGGGATAGAAACATAATTTAGGGCTTTTATAGATTTATCTGGAAAGAGTTGGTTTTATCTGAACTATATGGGATAGAAACCAAGTTCTATCCATTCACCATTTTTAAAGTAAAGTCTGTTTTATCTGAACTATATGGGATAGAAACCCTTATGTGCATAACAAATAAGTAATGTAATAGCTAGTTTTATCTGAACTATATGGGATAGAAACGTTTTTCTTTATGCAATTCAGTGTAAATTTTGTCGATTGTTTTATCTGAACTATATGGGATAGAAACTTTTTATTCTCCTTCTTAAACAAATTTTCCGTATC
>WFXI01000272.1 GCA_015490675.1 Hydrogenothermaceae bacterium | reverse complement strand
CATCAGTTGGAATGATACCAATAGCCCTTGGCTGGGCATTGGGACTTGAAAGACTTGCACCTCTTGGAGTTGTTGCGATAGGTGGATTAATAGTTGGAACATTCTTAACTCTTGTTTATGTGCCTGTGCTTTATTATTACCTTTTTAGAAAGAAAAATATCTAATATAATCTTATATATTTAAAAATTAAAAAGGAAAAAATAAAATGGATAGAAGGGAGTTTATTAAAAATGCATCAGTACTAACAGCAATGTCTGCTGTTTCTATTAATCCTGTTTTTGCAGAAGGAGTTTTAAATGGCTTTGATAAACTTGCAGATGAAAATGGAAAGTTTGTTTTGCAACCTCTTCCTTACAAAACTAACTTCTTAGAACCTGTTATTGATGAAGAAACAGTATATTTACATTATACATATCACCACGGTGGAGCTGTAAAAAAAGCTAATAAAGACTTGGAAATGATACAAAAAGCTTTAAAAGAAAATAATTTAGCAGAAGTGGATTACTGGACAAAGAAGTTTCAGTATCATTTTTCTAGCCATGTGCTACATACTATTTATTGGACAAACCTTACTAATAAAAAAACAGAGCCAAAAGGAACTTTAAAGAAAATGTTAGAAAGAGAATTTGGTTCTGTAGATAAAGCAAAAGCACTAATTGCAAAAATATCGAAAACAGTAGTTGGAGCTGGCTGGGGAATTTTAGGTTATCAAGTTTATACAGATAGGCTTGTTTGTATTCAATCAGAAGACCATCACCACTTGACACAATGGGGAGTAATACCGCTTCTTGCTATTGATGTTTGGGAACACTCATATTACTTAAAATACAAAAACAGAAGAGGAGAATATGTTGATAAAATAATGAATATAATAAACTGGGATAATGTAGCAGAAAGACTGGAAGTAGCAAGAAAATTAGCAAAATAAAGAGGTAGGTTTAAAATAGAAGCTCTAGAGGAATTTCTTAAGAATTACGGTTATATAGCTGTTTTTATTGGGACTTTTTTAGAAGGAGAAATATTTGTTCTAATTACAGGATTTTTTATAAAGTTAGGATATTTAAAGTTAATTCCTTCTTTTATCTTTGGGGCTCTAGGAGTTATTGTCC
Organism: Hydrogenothermaceae bacterium; assembly: GCA_015490675.1. Classification (GTDB taxonomy): domain Bacteria; phylum Aquificota; class Aquificia; order Aquificales; family Hydrogenothermaceae; genus Hydrogenothermus. The sequence continues at coordinate 14,420 of WFXI01000272.1, read as the reverse complement.
ACGAACTTATATATTTTTTCTTAGGCAAATGGAAAGGTAGAGAGTTTTTATTAAAAAATAGATATACTCGCAAAAAATATAGAAAAGCTAAGCAGTTTTTAGAAAAGTATGGAGTTTTGTCAATCTTTATTGTTAGATTTTTGTATGGTATGAGGCTTGTTCCAATAGTTTTAATGGGAGCATCTGGTTTTAATATTTATAAATTTTTATTTTTTAATATAGTATCCCTCTTTATCTGGATGAGTATTTATCTGTCTTTAGGTTATGCATTTGGTAAACTTGCAGAGGTTTACTTTGGTAAGGCAAAAGAATACTACTTTATTGCAGTGGGCGTTTTATTTGCTATTATTACCCTTGTATTTATAGGTTTTAAAGTAAAAGAAAAATTAAGCTCTACTTAACAACTAAAACTGACTGATTAGCATATTTAATTAGATTACTTGCTGTGCTACCAAGTAATAGCCTTTTAAATCCACCGACGCCCCTATGTCCTACAATGATTAAATCTGCACCTATATTATCTGCATAATCCATAATTTCTTCCGCTGGCTCACCTTCTAAAACTCTAGCAACTGCATCAATTCCTTCTTTTTTTGCTTCTTTAATAGCTTCTTTTAAGTATTTTTCTTCCTTTGATATTTCTTCCTGTTCGTATTTTTCAATTTCTTCTGGTGGAATATAATCAATTGCTGCAAATTCAAAAGGTCTTACAACACCAACAATGTGTAATTGTGTTTTTAGACATTTTGTGATTTCAATTGCCTTTTTTAATGCTTTTTTACTAGATTCAGAGCCATCGTAACCAAGAACTAATTTTGTAAATGCCATAACCTACCCCTTAAAAAGTGTATTTAACAGATGTAATAAATATAGTATCTAACTTTTTAATATTTTCTTCAACAGGGAGATTTTGATAATTTAAGTTGTAAGATATTTCTAGAGATAAATTTTTCGTTATTTTATTTTCCAAAGTGTTTTCTGCAGTTACAAAGTAATCTTTACTGCTTCTAGATGTTTGTTTATATATTACTTTTTGTTTAAATTTTACATTTTCTAGGAATTTTATTCTAAATCTTTCTTCTATATGATGTAGGAAATATCTTTCTGTGTCATTTGTTATAGGGGCTGTGTATTTATCTGTTAACTCATTATACATTCTGTAAACATAATAAGATGTAGATAAATAAATTTTTTCATTTTTAAACAAATATATTCCTATTCCTGGACCTGTTCCTACAGAGTGTTCGTATCCTTGAAAAGGGTTTCTATAGTAAATTATATCCCAGAATATGAAGATTGGAAGAAATCTTCTTTCTAATCGCCCCCAACCTTCTACTCTTTCTGCAGTTTTCTCACCTTTGCTTTCACCATATAATCCAGAAACTTTTAAATATTCCCTCCACTTTTCACCTTTATAAGCGTAATCTATATTACCTCTAACAGTTGTAGTTTCTGAGTTTCCTGTAGTTGAAACTACTCCCAAAGATATACTGAAATTTTGTTTTTTTTCATCTTTAGCAAAGGATAAAGAAATAAAAAACAAGAAAAGAAGATAAATAAGATTTATCATTTAACCACTATATTTAATATTTTTCCTTTAATAAAAATAGTTTTTACAATTTGTTTACCTTCTAACCATCTTTTTATATTTTCATCCTCCTTTGCTACATTTAGGACATCTTCTTCTGTTGCATCGGCACTTACAGTAACTTTACCTCTAACTTTTCCATTAATCTGAATAGGAATTTCTTTTGTTTTTTCCACTAAAGCTTCTTCATCATATTCAGGGAAAGGTTGATTTATTGTAAAGCCTGTATTCCCTATTTCTTTCCAGAGTGTATCTGATAAAAATGGTGTAAATGGAGATAGTAGTAAAATTAAATTTTCTATAGCTTCCTTTAAAACTTTTGTATTATTTCCTTTATAAGAGCTTATTTCATTAACCAATTCCATTATTGAAGCAATAGCAGTGTTAAATTGATACTCTTTTGTTATATCTTCATCTACTTTTTTAATAGTTTGATGTAGTTTTCTTCTTAATTTTTGGTCTTCTTCTGATAAATTTTTAAAATCTTCTTTTGTATAGGATATATCTTTTATTTTTTCTGCATTTGAAATAACTAAATTCCAGACTCTCTTTATAAATCTATGGGCTCCTTCTACACCACTTTCTATCCAATCAAAATTATTTTGAGGCGGAGCAGCAAAAAGGGTATATAATCTAACAGTATCTGCTCCATATTTTTCTATCATCTCATCAGGGTCAACTGTATTATGCTTAGATTTAGACATTTTGTCAGATTTACCATACTTTTCTTCTAACTCTTTCAATATCTCATAATCAAGACCAAGTTTTTCAAATAAAAGCTTTGCATTATCGTTTAATGTTAAGTGGTTTTCTTCTAAAAACTGCTTTAGGGTTTTTGCCATTTCGCTCCTACTTATTATTAATATTTGATAAATATTCTATCCTAATTTGGCTTCTTCCTCTACTAACCTTTCTGCAAGGTAATCTGCAAGATGCTGAACTTTTATATTTTTGTAGTTTTCACTATGTTTATACATTCCATCTGCAATATTAAACACACATCCTGGACAGTCACTTAGAACATACTGAGCCTGTGTATTTTCTAAATCTTTAACTTTTCTTTTTTGAAGCTCAGTAGCAACTTCATAATTAGCAACAGAGAAATATCCAGCAAATCCACAACACATCATAGCTTGTTCACCTTCAACATACTCAGCATCTTTTACACTTTTTAAAACATTTCTATAAGTATTTGGATTTGTGTTCATTGCTGTGTAGGAGTGACAAGGGAAATGGAATGTTACTTTTTCTCCGTTTCCTTTGAATGTTATATATCCTTGTTCTTCCAGTATTTCTGCAAAATCTTTAACAGGATATTTGTATTCTTCTTTTAAAGCCCCTCCGCAGGTAGGGCAAGCAACAACTATATAATCAAATTCGTATTTGTTAATTTCTTCTTTATTATGCTTCATTAATTTTTCAAAAGCCTCAACATTACCACCGTATAAATGAGGTGCTCCACAGCATCTAATATTTTCAGGAACAACCACTTCGTATCCAGCAGTTTCCATAAGCTTTAAAACACTTTCTCCTGTTTTCCCGTAAAATGCATCTATCATACAACCTGTGAAAAATAACAGTTTTCCTTTTTTCTCTTTTTTAGGTTTTACAATTTTCCCTCTTAAACCAAAAGGTTTTGCTGTTGGTTTAGGCATTAACTTTGTATACTTTGGAATACCTGTATCTAAAAATACTGCATTATATTCTGGAACTTCTTTTTTGAAAAGCTTTCCATAAGCTTCCATTAAAGATGGGGCAAACTTCATAGCAGTTTTTGTTATTAGATTACCCATCATAGAAAGCCCAGTGAAAACTGCAGTTTTTACAATATCTTTTTTACCTAGCTCTTTATTTCCCATATGACGGGCTCTAAACATTATTTCTTTATACTCAACTTCGTTTGGACAAATCCACTCACATCTTCTACACATAGCACATTCATTCCACTGGGCTACAACTTCTTCTGTAAGTGGCATTATTCCATCCACAACAGCTTCTGCTAGTGCAAGTCTTCCCCTTGGAGAGCTTCTTTCTTCTTTTACTACACTATATGTAGGACAAACAGACCTACACGCAGAGCATTTTACACACTGATGAGCAAGCTCAACAGAAAGTTCAACTTTTATTTCATTAGCCATTATTTTCCTCCTTTCTGCTATAATCTTTCATTATGAGGTTGATAAAAGGTTTAAATGAACTTGGAAAAGGCTTTATCAATTTAGGCATTGCTTTTTTAGTTTTTGCTATAATACAACCGTTTGTTAAAAACAGTATAAATTTAAAAACATCTATTGTAGCTATAATTTTTGCATGTATATTTTTTATAGTAGGTGTGTTATTATCTTCTCTGGAGGAAGACGAGAATGAACACTGAGATATTAAATTTAATACTTGTTGGTAGTTTTGCAGTTTTATTTGGAATAATTGCATTTGTTTTTGGATTATCATTACAAAATAAACAAAAGCATTCATAACTCTTTTTCCTCAATTAAGCCTAAAACTTTGTTATAGCATTTATCAACTTTAATTTTCCCTTCTAAAGCAAGTTCATTAATAATCTTCTGAATTTCATTTCTAGGAACACCTGTAAGTTTTTCTAAATCCCCTGTTTTTAGTGGCCTATTTGAAAGTCTTATAGCTTCTAATACCTTTTCTTTCATATTAAAAGTTTATGAATATTAGAATTTAATAACAATAAGATACATCATAAGTTATAAAAATAAAAAAACTCTTGACAGAAAAATTTTTTTATTTACTAATTAAAATTAATAATGATTATTAATTTTGGAGGTATATAAAAATGATTTTACTTAAATTATTATTAGTAATCATTACTCTTATTTTTAATGGTTATGCTAAGGATTCAGAAAAGTTTAGGCAAGGACACTACTACTTAGAGTATGTGAAATATTTCCCATCAGCAGATATATCCTATTATAGAGAATCCTCTAAAAACTTAGATTTAACAGGGACTATTGAAGGATATGTTATTTATAAGGGAAAGAAGCTACTAAAAAATAAAAGGAAGCTTATAACAAAGGATAAAAAAGTTTGTGGTAGAGGATTTAAAGTAGATAAAGTATATGTACTTGGAAATAATAAAGGTGTTAAAAATGCTGTTGTTTTTATACAAGATATAAATATTCCAAGTAATAATAATGTTCTTCTAGTACAAAAAAAATGTGAATTTCATCCTCGTATTATAGCCTTAACAGCAGGTGATAATCTTATAGTAAAAAATGAAGATCCTGTAAAACATGAAGCTACAGGTGTACAAGATTTTGAAACTATATTCAAATTATCTCAACACAAAAAAGGCATGATAGATAAGGTTCAATTAGATAAACCTGGAGTTGTAAAAATTACATGCAGTATCCACGGATGGATGTTAGCTTGGGCAATAGTTTCTCCAAATCCTTTTCACTCCATAACTAATGAAAAAGGTAAGTTCATTATTAAAAATGTCCCTGAAGGCAATTACACTCTAAAGATGTGGCATGAAGGTTTTGGAGAAAAAGAACTTAGGGTCAAAGTAGAAAAAAATAAGATTACAAAAGTCTATTTTGAAATCGAATAAATGGAGGTATACAGAGATGGTAAAGGATAAGGTAACATTTGTATTATTATTTAGCATGGCTTTATTAGTAAACTTTTCTTTTGCTGAAAGTAATTTATCTCCTCTTCCTGATAAACCACCAGATCCTGAAGATAATATTTCTACTAAATCTAAAATAGAACTTGGAAAATTTCTATACTTTGATCCAAGATTGTCTGGAGATGGTAGTACTTCTTGTGCTACTTGCCATGATCCGTCTCATGCTTGGGGGAAGAACCAAATAATGTCACCTGCTTATCCCGGTAATGAACATTTTAGACATTCCCCTACTATTCTAAACTCGGCATATAACAACTCAATGTTTTGGGATGGAAGAGCTAAAACTTTAGAGGAGCAGGCAATAAAACCTATAATCTCTCCATTTGAAATGAACTTACATTATGATTTGATGATAGAAAGGCTTAAAGCAATTTCTAAGTATAGAGAAATGTTTAGAAGAGCTTTCCCTAATCAAAACCAACCAATTACAGTAGAGAATGTAGCAAAAGCTATAGCATCTTTTGAAAGGACTATTGTTTGTAATGATTCTCCTCTAGATAGTTATTTAAAAGGAAATATAAATGCTCTAAATCAGAAAGAAAAATTAGGTTTAAAGTTATTTGTAGGAAAGGCTGGATGTATAAATTGCCATAATGGACCAAATTTTACAGATAATAAACTGCATGTTACTGGTGTTCCTAAAAGTAAGGCAGAAGATAATATTTTAACTAAAATTACGAGAAATTTTGCAGTCAAACAATTTGGGTTTAAAAATCCAAGTGAATTTGATAGAGATTTAGGGAGATTCTTTGTAACAAAAAATCCAAAAGATAAAGGAGCTTTTAAAACACCAACTGTTAGGAATGTGTCTTTAACTCCTCCGTATATGCATAATGGTGTATTTAAAACATTAAAAGAAGTTGTAGAGTTCTATAATAAAGGAGGAGGAAGAGTTCCTAATAAAGATCCATTATTAAAACCTTTGAATCTAACAGAAAGTGAAAAAGAAGCCCTTATAGCATTTCTAAGGGCCTTAACTTGCAAAAATATTCCACAGATAGAAGAACCTGAATTGCCTGAATATGATGAAAATTAAATAAATAATTCACTAAATTTGGAGGTAAGAAAAATGAAAATTTCTAGAAGAGATCTTCTTAAGATTTCTACAACGGCAGGCTTAACAGCTTTTACTGCGTCAGCAATATCTCCTCTTTTAGGTGTTGTAAATGTGGGATATGCTCACTCTCATAATAAGAGAGAAGTAATACCTTTTAATTTTGCTGTTATAGGCGATGCACATCTATATGAAATGCCTAACCATCGATTTGACAAAACTTTAGAAAGGGCAATTAATGATGTAATTAAAATGAATCCTAAGCCAGATTTTGTAATATTTATTGGTGATTTAGCAAACTTTGGAAAAAGAGAAGAACTTTTAAAGGGTAAGAAAATCTTAGATAAATTAAAAAAAGCAAAAATAGATTACAAAATTATTCCAGGAGAACATGATTGGTATTTAGATTTAGGAGAATTTTGGAAAAGTTTATTTGGACCTCCATATTGGAGTTTTAATCATAAGGGAGTTCATTTCATAGGTATGAACTCAATTCTTGTTGATGATTTTTGGACAGTAAGAGATATGTCTCCCTGGGAAAGAATGCTTGCAATCGCTGAGTTAGAGTGTGATATTTGTGGTCTTTGGGGAGTTGGCGAAAAGCAACTTCAATGGCTGGAAAATGATGTAAAAAACTTGTCTCCAGATACTCCGATTGTAATTTTTACACATTCTCCGCTGTGGAATTATTATCCTAGATGGAATTTTCAAACCAAAGATGCAGATGAGGTAAGAAAAATTCTTTCTAAGTTTGAAAAGGTTATAGCTATTCATGGTCATGTTCATCAAGTAGTTTATAATAGAACCGATAACATAGTTCATATTGGTAACTTAGCTACTTCTTGGCCTTGGCCATATCCTCCTGTAGAACTTCCGTATCCAAAAATTGTTATGCATAGAGCTGATCCTGGGGATATATACGATGGCGTAGGTTTTGCTACTACATATATAGATGATTCATTTTTAGGTAATTTTAAGTATGTAGAATGGGCAGATTTAATACCTAAAGAATTAAAAAATGGTATCCCTTTATAAATAAATTAGGCTTTATAAATAAATTAGGAGGTAATTGTCATGGTGACAAGTAAAACCTTATTTTTAAGTATTTTTTCTTTATACTTTGTTTCGTTGTTATATTTTAACAATTCAGAAGCTAAATCTCCTTTTGATGAAGAAGAGTTAAATTTAATGAATGAAGAATTGATAGAACTTGTAAAAAAAGGTGATGAATTATGGCATAGCCCTAGTTTAGGAACAAATGGTCTTACTTGTGCGAATTGTCATCCAGATGCAGCTAATGCAAATCCTCATACATTTCCAAAATATCAATCAAATATAGGTAAAGTGGCTACTCTTAGGGAAATGATAAATTGGTGTATACAGATTCCTTTAAAAGGAAAAACTTTACCTGAGGATAGTGAGGAAATGAAGGCTTTAGAAGCATATGCCATTTATATGTATAGAGGTTTCAAATTAAATCCAGGTGATAATAAAAAGGCTTATCCGCCTGTCAAAGTTGACTCTGGACCAGGATACCCATAACCAGAGCTGTACAGTCTCCCCCTATTTTTAGGGGGTTTTTTATTTTTTATCTGGTTTTTCCTTTGAGTAATACATAAGCCTGTCAACTATATCTTTTAATACAGGAGCAGCAACTGTTCCTCCACCTATAAATTCCCATTTTTTTAATTTCTTTGGTTCGTTTAAAAATATTACAACTGTGTATTTAGGTTTATCTACTGGGAAAAATCCTGCAAACCATGTATAAAACTTCTCATTTGATAAAGCTTTTATTTTAGGGTCGTATTTTTGTGCTGTTCCTGTTTTCCCAGCAATTGTGTAAAATTTTGATTTTCCTTTTTTTGCTGTTCCCTTTTCCACAACAAGTTTCAGTGTATCTTTTAACCATTTTATTTCTTTGTCTGTTAACGCTTTTCTTATAATTTTGTTTTTTTCTTTGATTAATTTTCCTTGTTCATCAATATAGCCTAGAGCTAACTTTGGTTTTAATAAATATCCTCCATTTGCTATAGCTGAATATGCCATTGCTACCTGTATTGGTGTTGCTGTCCAAGACTGACCAATTGAAGCATAGGCTATTTGAACAGGTCTAGGGTCTTCCCTTAATATTCCTTTAGATTCTCCAGGAAAAGTCCCTGTAGATTTTCCAAATCCTAAATTTTTAAAAATTGCGTAAAATTCATCTGGTTTAAATCTTAATGCTATCTTAATAACCCCAACATTAGAAGAATGAATAATTACATCTTTAACACCTAACCAGCCAAATTTTTTATGGTCTTTTATTCTGACATTATCTACATAAATCTTACCTTGTTCTCCATAAATTATTTCGTTTTTCTTAACTTTTCCTGTTGCAACAGCTCTAGCAACAACAAAAGGTTTAGCAAGAGAGCCTATTTCGTAAGGTGTGTGAAAAGTTATGTTTTTATGAGACCTGTATTTCCAGTATTTGTTAGGGTCATAGTTTGGATAAGTAGCATTAGCAAGTATTTCTCCATTATTTGGGTCAACTATTAATATTAAAGCCTCTTTTGGCTTCCTAATTTTTACTACCTTTTTTAATGCTTCTTCTGCTATAAATTGAATATTCTTGTCTATTGTTGTTATTAAATCTTTTTTAGGTTTTTTTTCTTCATCTACTATAGTTATAGGAAATCCTCTAGCATCTTTCATTAAAAGAATATGTCCAACACCACCACCTAAGATTTCATTATATTTTCTTTCTATTCCTGCTTTTCCTTGTCCATCGTATTTATTTACATAGCCTATTGTGTTTCCTGCTATTTTGCCTAAAGGATAAAATCTTTTTGTATTCTCAATAATTCCTAAATTCCATATTTTTGTTTCTCTTCTAATAGATTCTATAATTGGTTGGTAATCTTTTCCTAAATTTTTTGCTAAAACTACATAACCTTTTGAGTTTAATTTTTTTAGTATCCAGTTTTGGGATTTTTTTAAAACAGGAGATAGAAGCTTTGCGAGTTCTTTTTTTCTTTCTTCTGCAGTTTTTATAATTTTGCCTTTTACTTTTAAATCACCTATATACTGAGGTAAAACGAAAACTGTTATAGTTGGAACACTTAGAGCAAGTATTTCTTTGTTTCTATCAAAAATAGTTCCCCGTGGAAGAATTACATCATCTTTAGTATAGTATTGATTTTTTATATGCTTTAAAATCTCTTCCCTTGATGTGATTTGAAGGGTAATAAGTTTTACAATGACTATTAGGAAAAATAAAGATATAAAAAAAGCAAAAAAGTATACCTTTGTTGGCTTCATTAATATTTAATAAATTTGACTTTTTCCATATTTACAGGCTTCATTTTAAGTTTTTGCTTAGCAATTTTATCAATTCTTTTTGGGTCTTTTAAAGTAGCTACCTGTTTTTTTAGTAGCATATTTTCATAAACTAAATATTCTTTTGCAGTAGTTAACTGTGTTATTTCTTTCTCAACTTCTACAAATTTAATGTTATATAAGATTAGCAAAGAGGAAATTAAAAGTATCATTGTAAAAAATAACAACTGCTTTTTTAGTATAGAAAAATCTTTCTTAGTTTCTAAAACAATTTCCTGCACAGTTTCTTTTACTTTCATCATATTTATATCCTCTTTGCTACCCTTAATTTTGCACTCCTTGAAGGAGGGTTTTCGTTTATCTCCTCTTTACTTGGTGTAATAGGTTTTTTCGTCAAAACTTCTATTTTCTTTAATTTTTTTGCTTCTTTAAAGATAATTTTTACAATTCTATCTTCTAGCGAATGAAATGATATTGCCTGTAAAATTCCACCTCTATCTAAAAGGTCTATAGATTTTTTTACACCTACTTCTATTTCTTCTAGCTCATTATTTACTTCTATTCTTATTGCCTGAAATGTCCTTGTTGCTGGGTGAATTCTTCCGTGTCTTAGTTTTGGTGGGTAAATGTTATAAACAATTTCTGCAAGTTCTTTTGTTGTTTCTATTTTTTTTTGCTGTCTTCTTTTTATTATTTCTTTTGCTATTTTTTTTGCAAATTTTTCTTCTCCATATTCTCTTAGTATTTTTTCAAGTTGCCATTCTTGATAGTAATTTACTACATAGTAAGCATCTAAATCTTGAGATGTATCCATTCTCATATCTAGAGCTTCTTCTCTTTGAAATGAAAAGCCCCGTGAAAGTTTTAGCTGAAAGTTGGAAACACCAAAATCAAATAATATTCCAGCAACTTTTTCTATTTTTAATTCTTTTAAAACATCATCTATATTTTTAAAAGGAGACTTTACAAATATTATTCTATCTTTAAAATCTTTTAACCTTTCCTTTGCATAGTTTAAAGCAAAATCATCTTTGTCTATCCCAATTATTTTTATATCTGGAAATTTTTCTAAAATAGCTTTAGAATGCCCTCCACCTCCCAGTGTGGCATCTACTATATATTTATTATTTGTTTCAATTTTTTCAAAGAAATTTAAAACTTCATTTTTTAAAACAGAGTAGTGGGATACCATTAAACTTCTAATTTGTTATTAGGTATTTTAAATTTATCTTCCATAATGTCTATTCCACATTGTAGGTCATCTAACCAGTCTAGGAATTTATTTACAATATCTTTACCTTTAAATATTGCTCCGTGTTGTGGTGCTATTGTTTCTATATCTAAATCTCTAACCATTTTTACCCAAGCTTTTAAAACTTTATTTGTTGGAATGTATCTTCTGTGGAAACCTTCCATATATTGAATGTGAGCATCAAAGTCTTCAACAAAAATATAGTCTTGTCCCAGTGAAGCTCCTAAGTCTCCTGAGTATAATGTTTTTGAAACTGGGTCATATACATGTAAGTTTCCAGGAGAATGCATAAAGTGTCCAGGTAGAATATAAAGTTCAGTTTCACCAAGTTTTATAATTCCACCTTCATCGTCTAAGCCTATTAATCTATCTATAACAAATTTATCTACTCCAAAATGAGGAATAAATCTAAGCCATAATTTTGAAGATAATGCCTTTGCTTTTGTAGTCATTAACCATCCATTTATAGCTGCCACTATATCTGGGTCTTGGTGTGATAGGAAAATGTAATCTAGATTATTTACACCAATTATTTTTCCTACTTCTGAAATTAAATGTTTAAATACTTTGTGTCCTCCTGGGTCTAAAATTATTCCTCTTCCGTTATCTACTATCATGTGGACATTTGCCTGAACCATTTCACCGTGTCCAAAATCTTCAAGAAGCAGGTTTTTGTGATTTCCATCATCAAAAATTACTACAGAATTTTCCATAATTTATTACCTCCGACGCTTATTGTGTTCCCTCTTTCTTTTTTTATTTAGTGCAATAAAAATTTTAGCATCAAACTTAATTAATGCGTCAAATACGCTAAGTTCTAAAGATGGCTTCTTCCTTTGCTTTTTAAATAAAAATGGAACAAGTTCAGGATAATCTTTTACAAGTTCATAACACTCTTTTTTTGTATAAGTTTTACAAACTGCATACATAATTATAGCAGTTAATATAAGGTCTATATCTATTTCTGGATAGTTATCATATGTACATAAGCTTAAGGAGACAAGAGAGGCAGTTGTTTCTAACAAGCCCCCTTCGTAATCTCTGCTTCTATAATCGTTTTTTTTCTGAACTCTTTTTCTTATTTCTTCATCAAATATAAACTTTTCTAAAAGCTCTTTGTATTTCTTTTTCCTAATCTCATTGTATCCAAGCTCTATCTGATGCCATAAAAACTCATAAGCGTAAGGTGTTTTTTCCATTATCTAAAAACTTGCTCATTTATTTTTATATCAGCTTCCTTCTGGAGTTTGTCTAGTAGCATTGCAAATATATCATTGTATTTTTGCTCAGCTAAAATTTTCTTTATATCTTTAAATTGTTTTTTTACTTCTTTAGATGCTGGTTTTTTATCATCTACTTTTACGATAATAATTTTGTCTAAGGTTTTTATAGGTTTAGATATTGAATTTTTATCTGTATTTCTAATAGCTTTTAATCCTTCTTCTGTTAAACCATATTTAAATTGTAAACTCTTCAATGGTTCTTCTTTGATATTTTCTTCTTTTGCCTTGTATTTTTCTTTTAGTAATTTTTCAGATAGTTTTTCTTTGTTTAAAGAAGCTAAAGTTTCTTCTATTTTTTTAGTAATAAGCTCTTTTTCTAATCTTTGTTTTATTTGATTTTTTGCTTCTTCAAAGGATTTTGAAGTAGATTTTTCACCTTTAAATGTAATTAGATAAATATTTTCTTTTGTTTTTACCAGTTTGATTTTATTATCTTTATTTATGTTGCTTACTTCTTTTATAACTTTTTCAGGAAAATTCTTTATTTCACTTTCTACACCGGTAAACACAGGCTTTTGCTGAACCTTTTTACCTTCTTTTAAAGCTTTAAATACTTGTTGTGCCTTTTTTACACTTTCTTCATTTTTGGTATCAAACTGATAAATTGCAACTTCTTTTTGTTTATCTTTTACAAATTCATTTTTGTGCTTTTCATAGTATTCTTTTAACTGACTTTCAGAAATAGAGGCTTTAGGTTTTATTATAAATACCTTTCCTGTAATCCTTTGAAAATATTTATTTAAAACTTTATCTACTTCCTCTTCAGTAATATAAACACCTGCTTTTAAAATATCTTCTATATGCTTAACTGTTAGGTCTTTCATTACAATTTCTGTGAAAAATGCAGGAGATATATTAAAGTTAGATAAAAATGCCTGATATTTTGAATAATCAAATTTTCCATCTGTTTGAAATAGCTTCATATCTGCTATAGCTTTTTTTGCTTCTTCAGGTGTAGCAGTTAAGCCTTCTTCTTCTGCAAATTGATTAATAAGTTCTCTATTTATTACTTTTTGAAGAGCCTGAGTGTATATTTGTCTTTTTAATGGAGCAGTATCTATACCCTGTTGTTGCAAATATGCTGTTGTAGTATTAACTTCAAAGAAAAATTCCTGAAAAGATATATCTTTTCCGTTAACTTGTGCAACTCCGTTAATATTTCCAGATAATTTATAAACAACTAAAGCTACAAAACCTGTTCCAACAAATGCGAAAGTTGTTACAAATAGGATTATTTTTAGCCATTTACTTTGTGATATTTTTGTAAACACTTAAATTTCTTCCCCTTTAATTTGTTGATTTAATTATTTTAACTAAAATAAAAGGCTTTATACAAAGTTAGTTTAAAAATTTGAGGATTTAATAGACTTTTATGTTAATATATCTAATGTAGTTAGATATGATTTAAAGGTTTTTATGGGAAGGCTTACAATTCAAGGCTTGCTTTCGTTATATGTATTTTTGGTTTCACTTATTGTTTTTCCATTTCTATATGTCCAAATTTCCAATGCTTTTAATAAAATTCTAGAAAAAGAAACCCTAGAAAATGCAAAAACTATAGCAGACCAGACATTTAGTTCAATGTTTCAAATAATGAAAAAAGGCTGGAGTAGAAAAGATGTTATTGAGTTTTTAAATAGCTTAAAAAACCCTCAAGATAACTATGAAATTAATATTTATAGGACTGCTATAGTTGAAAGGTTATTTGGAAAAATAGAACAGCCTCCTCTTGATGAAAGTATTATAAGAGCTATCAAAGAAGAAAAAGAACTTATATTAAAAGAGAATTATAAAATTCGATTTATAAAACCTATTAAAGCTGAAAGTATATGTTTAAAGTGTCATACAAATGCAAAAATTGGCGATGTCTTAGGTGTTATTGAGGTAAATTCTGACCTATCACAAAAAATTGCACTTGCAAGAAATGAATTTTCTAAAGCTTTATTATTAGCTTTTCCTTTACCGTTTGTATTTATTATTATTGTAGGATTGTTTGTTTCCAAGAAAATAAAAAAATCAATAAATATTCTCCATAGTTTAACAGAGAGTATATCTAAGATAGAAGACTTGGAAAAACTAAAAAAATATAATGTTGAATTTCCTTTTGAAGAATTTAATGAAATTTATGCGAATTTAAAAGAATTAACAGATAAAGTATCTAAAATTGCTATAGATAAAGATGTATTGGAGTTTGAAATAAAACTTCTTGAAAAGTTTATATTAACATCTGAAACTATAAAAAATTGGGAAAATGACATTATATCATTACT
>WFXI01000271.1 GCA_015490675.1 Hydrogenothermaceae bacterium | reverse complement strand
GCAAAAAAGCAAATTCCTAATATTAGCCTTGGAACTGTATATAGAAACCTAAAAGTTCTTGTTGAAGAAGGAAAAATTATAGAAATAAATGATGGAAAAGTAAGTAGATTTGATGCAAATATATCACCTCACCATCATTTCAAGTGTGAACAATGTGGAAGCTTATACGATATAGAAGAAGGTGAACTTCTTAATATAAATAAAGATATTGCCCAGAAAAAAGGTTATACTGTAAATAGTTCCTTTGTCGTTCTTTATGGAATTTGCCCAAAATGTAATGGATACATGTCTTAAGGAGTAGATTATGAGAACTATAATAAGCCCTATAAATTTCAAAAAAGATAGATTACCTCCTGGGCAACATTGGGTAGATAGGCTACAAATTTTAGATATAGCAGGACCTCCTACATACTTAGATATAAATATGTATAGATTTAGAATTTTTGGAGAAGTGGAACAGCCTTTAGCTTTAACTTATGATGAAATCAAGGACTTAGAGCCTGTAAAACTAATTGCAGACTTCCACTGTGTAACAAGATGGAGCTGTAAAGAAGTTGAATGGATAGGTTTCCATGTAGATGAAATAAAAAAACTTGTAAAAATAAAACCTACAGCTAAATCTGTAATGGTTCATTGTTTAGATGGTTATACAACAAATGTTCCTTTAGAATATTTCTTCGATGAAGATGTAATTTTTGCGTATATGTTAAATGGAAAACCTATCCCTGCTGACCATGGTTATCCTTTAAGATTGGTGGTTCCTAAACTATATGCGTGGAAAAGTGCAAAATTTGTCTCTGGGATAGAATTTATACCAGAAGATGCTCCAGGTTTTTGGGAACAAAGGGGATATCATATGAGGGGAGACCCTTGGAAAGAAGAAAGATATTCAAGCTTATCGAGGGAAATGTTATGAGAAAAATGTTTTTTCTTGCTCTTTTTATTTTTTCATTTTCATTTGCAGAAGAATGTAGTAAATATTTCTTAACAAAAGATTATCCTTTAGATAAATTAATACTAAACAATAAAGACTATTTAGAAATAACAATTGAACAGGAAGAAGCTATTCAGGCAGCAAAAGACGAGTTTGAACCTCGAATAAAAGAAAGAAGTAAGCAAATAGAAGAGCTAGAAAAAGAATACGAAAAACTAGTGTTAGAAGGTGGCAGTTCCCAAAAAATCAAAGAGATAATTATAAAATTAGCCCAATTAAAAGCGGAAAATTCTGTTTTAAGAATAAAAGAGATAAGAGCAATACAAAACTCTCTTACAAAAACTCAATATCAAAAGTTATTACAACTTCTAAAAGAAGAACCTATCTAAACAATGGAAAAAAGTTTTAATGTAAAAAACACCCTTATAATTATTAAAACAGGTGATATAACAGAAGAAAAGGTAGATGCTATTGTTAATGCTGCTAATTCTACTTTAATGGGTGGTGGTGGAGTAGACGGAGCTATTCATACTAAAGGTGGAAGTGAAATTTTAGAAGAATGCAAAAAAATTAGACAAACAATTTATCCAGACGGATTACCAACTGGAGAAGCAGTAATAACAACAGCAGGTAAACTACCATCAAAGTTTGTTATACATACTGTTGGACCTATATGCAACGGAAGTTGGAATAAAAAATTTGAAAAACTCCTATACAATGCATTTTATAATAGTTTAAAACTTGCTAAAGATAATAATCTCAAATCTGTAGCTTTTCCATTTATAAGTGCAGGAGCTTATAAATGTCCAAAAGATAAAATCTCAATAGTTGCAAAAAGAGCAATCTTCGATTTTATAGAAAAAGAAAATTTCATAAAAGAAATAAGAATAGTTTTATTTTCCGAGCAAGATTTTCATATATTCCTACAAAACTTCGAGGTATAGTGGTTGAACCTAGATATTATCGACTATCTAATAGGAGGCACAATTCTTTCTGTTGTTTTACTATACGCATTTTTAAGATATAAAGAAGAAAGGAAAAAAGAAAAATTAAATTATGTACCAATGCTACTATCTTATCTTGAAAAGTACGAAGAAGAAAAAAAAGAGTTCCAAGAAAGGGCAAGAGATTTTAAATCAAAATTAGAAAATGCTAAAGAAAAATTAGAATACTTAAAAAATAAAGTTTCTGAGTATAAATGGAAGAAATCAGACATAGAAAAATTAAAGAAATTAAGGGGAACAGAGTTTGAAACATATTTATCAGGATTATTTGAAATTATGGGATATCAAATTACAGAACCTCCTATATTCAAAGATAATAATATAGATTTTATTCTTGAACCAGAAAAACAAAATATTTGTATAGATTTTGTAGACTTTAACAAAATAAAGAAAATTAATCCAAAATATATTTCTAAACTAATAAATGGACAAAAAAAATACAATTGTAATGAGATATGGATAATTACAAATTCTGAAAAAAATGAAAATTTAATAAATTTAACAAAAAATAGTAATATAAAAATTTTATTTCTAGAAGATATAATCCAATTTTTTCCTTCAATTAGGCTATTTGATGATTACTTTGATGCAAAAACTATATATCATAACTACGAATTACTTTATAAAGAAACTTACGATGAAGTTATAAGAAGAAATACATGGATAGAAGAAATAAAAGAAAAATTATCTAAAGAGGAACATAAAAATCTTTAAATTTTAAAAATTTTATTGCTATAATAAGATTATTAGCATATATTTAAAATTAAACATTGGAGGTAATTTAAAATGAAAAAATTAGTTGCTGTTGTAGCTGGAGCAGCAGTTATAGCTGGTTCAGCATTTGCAGGAAATGGACAAGCAGTATTCCAACAAAATGGTTGCACAGCATGTCACCAACCAGCTGTTGATACAGTGGGACCTTCTTTAAAGAAAATTGCTCAAGCTTATGCTGGAAAAAAAGATGAATTAATAGCTTTCTTAAAAGGAATGGCTAAACCTAAAGTAGACCCAGCAAAAGCTCCTATGATGATGCCTCAATTAAATAGGACAAAAGCTTTACCTCAAGACAAATTAGAAGCTTTAGCTGATTACATTTTAAGCTACAAATAATTAATTAATATATAGCCCTTCCTTTTATAAAGAGGGAGGGCTTTAATAAAAATGAAAAGGATATTAATTTCCATTTTGTTAACTTTTTCTTTTTCAATAGCTTCAAATAAAGAAGGGGCTATTTTAGTAGAAAAACTGAACTGTCTTGCTTGTCATGATTTTTCTCAGAAAAGGACTGGACCTTCATTTGCAGAAATTGCAAAAAAATATGGAACTTCAGAAAAAGCAATAGAAAAAGTAGCAAAAATTATAATAAATCCACCAAGTTTCATGCCACCTTTTAAAAT
>WFXI01000270.1 GCA_015490675.1 Hydrogenothermaceae bacterium | reverse complement strand
CAGGTTTACTATGGGCTAAGTATGGGGAAGCTCCAGTAACTATTTTAAATCCTCATATTAATAGAGGAGTTCTTTTTGTTCACTATAACCCAGTTTTATTTGCAGGTTTAAGAGTTAATTACAGTGTAGCAGATTTAGCTAATGTTTATGTAGGATACAACCAAGGTGGTGGTTTATTCCAAGGAAATGGATTTAGAAGTGTAAATGATGCTATAGAAGCTGGTGTATCTGTAAATATAGATACAATAAAAGTTGGTTTACATATGTACGACGAAGCTACTGGTAAAAACTTCTATACTCTCTGTGTAAAAAGTGACTTTGGTGGAACAAAAGCAGGAATTCAAGTTTCTGTAGCAACAGAGGATGATAAAGTTCAATCTCCTACAACTGACGATTCTAGCTGGGGAGCAGCATTATTCGTACAGCCTCAAATAACAGATACTGTTTCTGTACCAGTTAGAATTGAGTATGAAAATACAGATGCTAAAAAAGATGATGATATCTGGACATTTACTATAACTCCAACATGGAAACCTACTAAAAACACATTTGCAAGAGTTGAAGTATCATATGCTTCTTGGAAAAATGCATTTGGAAAAATATCTGATGGAACAACAGGAAAAGATTCTAGAACAGTTTACGCTCTAGAAATTGGATACTTATTCTAACTGAATCTAACTAAACCTCCCCCTCTGTGGGGGGGTATATATTATGTTGCTATAACATAAGCATATATATTTTTATAATCCAGTCTAGATAATGCTACATATACTTCTTCTAAAGTAGCTCCTGTAGTTAAAACATCATCAAAAACTAATATGTTTTTGTTTTCCAAATATTTATAATCTTTAATGTAAAAACAGTTTTTCAAATTTGTTTTTCTTTCTTTGCCTGATACTTCTATTTGTAAAGGTGTATCTTTAATTTTTTTTAAGTTTAAAGACAAAATTTCTTTACAGAAAGGTATATTTTTTAGAATTTCCTCTAAATGATTAAATCCCCTTTTTTTCTCAATACTTTTAGAAGAAGGAACAGATAAAATAATATCTATATTATTTCTTTTTATAAAACCTGTGATGTCTTTTTCTATAATATTTGCTAAAACTTTAGATAAATTTTTAAAATTTTCAAATTTGTAGCTCAAAATAATTTCTCGTAAAATTTCTGAATAACTAGAAAATATCTCTATTTCTTTGTATTTAGGAAAAATTTTACACTCTAGGCAATCAGATGTTTGCTTTCCACAACTTTTGCAATATGTTAGTTTTTCTTTTTTTACAAGGCTTATACAGTTTCTACAAAATAAATTTTGATTTAAGTATATAGTGTCTAGATTGCCACACCACTTACAGTTCGTATAGAAAAATAGATTTTCCAGTATTTCTAGCATTATACTTTTATAATAAAAATAAAACTTTATTTAGGGTTAGTTTTGATTAATTATATTCTAGCTATCCTTTTTTATATAAGTTTAAGTTTAGCTATCCAAATAGAGTCTAACTATCCATTGCCTTTAAACAATATAAAAGATTTTTATGAAAAAGTAAAAAATGAAGATATGCTAAAAGAGGCTTTACAAAATACAGAAAGTTTTGAGGATATAGAGTTAATAAATAATAAATTGATTTTGAAAAGGAAACTTCAAATAAAAAAGATAAATATCCAAGGCAATGATTCCTTTTGGAAAAGAGAGATACTAGGAATAGCTGGAATTTATGAAGGTATGTATATATCTAATAAAGATATACCTTCTATATTACTAAAATTAAGGCAATTTTACATTAATAATGGGTTTATTAACTCAATTATAAAAGTAAAAAGTTCTATAGATTCTTTAGGAAATCTCTACATAAATATTCTTATTAAAGAAAACAAAAGAGCAAAGATAGAAAATATTAAACTTATATCAGACTTACATCTATCGGAAGATAAAAAGAAAGAGTATAAGAAAATATTAAATCTTAAAAATAAACCTTTAAGCTTTTCCCTTATGGAAAAATCTTTTAGAAAGTTAACAAAATTTTTACAAGACAAAGGTTACTTTGATGCATATGTATACTTGCATTCTGTTCAAAAAGACAAGAATTATAAATATACAGCTATTCTTAACATAGTACATGGAACTCATTACAGAATTGAAATTATCGGGAATTATTCTTTTCGTAAAAGTGTTCTGGAAAAGTTCCATACATTTAGTATAGATGGGGTAAATATATATTCTGTTAATAAATTTGCACAAAAAATAAAAAAATTTTATAGAGAAAGGGGGTTTTTGGATGCAGATGTAGATTTTTTTATAAATGATAATATAAAAAATAGGGAAACTTTGATAAAGATATATGTATATGAAGGCAAGCCTTATAAGATAGCTAATTTAGAGGCATCTTATGATACACAACCTCCTAAAGATATAAAGAAGATTTTTAATTCCTTAAAGGGGAAAGTATATAAAGAAATAGAATTAAGAAAAAAACTTCAAAAGCTAATAAACTCTTATCAAAAGAATGGGTATATAAATTCGTATTTTGTGATAAAACATAAAAAAGAAAAAAATAACTTGGTAAACCTATACATAGAAATTTTTCAAGGAAAAAAATATCTTTTAAGTAAAGTAAAATTCGAAGGATATGTATTTAAAGAGTCAATCGATACACCTACTATATATAATCCACAGCTAATAATAGATAAACAATTAAAATATCAAAAATATCTAAAATCATTAGGATATTTTGATTCAAGAGTTGAGTTTAAAGTAGATACGAAATTAAGAAAAAATATAGTTGAAGTAATAGTAATTTATAAAACTATCTTAGGAAAAAGGTATGAAAATACAGTTCCCTTTGTCTATGGGACATGGAAACTTAACCCTAAAGCTATCTTGTGGGTAATTAAAAAAAATGGAGGATTTGATAAAGATGAATATGATAACGAATTAAATATTTTATATAACTCATATATGTTTAAGTTTTTAAATCCTTCTCTGATAAAAGATAAAAAAAATAAGAAAGTCGTAAAATCTTTGTCGTTTATAGAAGAAAAAAGAGGAAATATTCAAGGTTCTATTAGTTATAACAGTGTTGAAAAATTAAAAGGAAGTTTATCCTTATCTTTGAGAAATTTATTCAATTATGGATTTGAAGCAAATAGCTATATAGAACTATCTCAAATAGCTACAAACTACAGAGTTTCTTTAGGAAGTAGGTTGTTACCAAAAAAATTTCAAAGTTTTATTGGAGTGTATTCTTCGTATCAATACCATAGATATTATGATCTGGTATCATATGGATCTGATTTAAATATCTCTAGGAATGCTAATAAGTGGGTAATACAAAGGTTGAAATTAGATATTTCTAATAATAAGGTTAAACCTTCAAATGATTTTTATAAAAAGTATTCTTTTATATTTTCTCTTTCTGATGACCATAGAAACAATAAAATTTATCCTACAAGAGGATATTACTTTAGAGGTAGTATAGGTTATATAGGTGGAAATTTATCTTATCCGTTTATAGATTTATCTAACAGATTTTATTATAAAATACCGTTTACAGAAAAAGTTGTTATTACTCAAAGGACTTCTTTAGGATTTAAATTGGAGAATACAGAGAATTTACCTATTTCAGAAAGATACTTTATAGGTGGTATTTTTACTATTAGAGGATTTAATTATGAAGAAATTTCTAATGGTGGAATAGGTGGAAATAGTTTTTTAATTTTAAATAATGAGATTAGATATCCTATATTACCCCAGTATAACTTGTATGGCTTTTCATTTTTAGATTTAGGAAATGTATATGCAAATGAAGAAGACTTAAAATCTTTGTATTTAAGGAAAACTGCTGGGACAGGTATTTTAGTTCCAACTCCTGCAGGTTCTTTTATGCTTGATATTTCAACAATATTAGATAGGAAGCAAAATGAAGATAAATATAGAATTGAGTTTAGTATAAGTGCTATATTTTAGGCTATAATAAGAATTATTTTTAATTTGAGGTATTTGCTTTGTTTGGTATTGGTTGGACTGAAATAATGGTAATTATGATAGTGGCAGTTATAGTTTTAGGACCAAAAAGACTTCCTGAAGCTATGAAGCAAATTGCAAGGATATTTAGAGATATAAAAAGCACTGTAGATGATGTAAAAAACTCTGTTATTTCTGAAGTTGATGATATTAAATCTTTACCAGAGCAAACTAAACAGGAATTTGAGAAAAAGCTCTCCTTTGATGATGAATTTGAAAAAGAATTTGATGCCCAGTTAAAAAAAGAAAAGAAGCAAGTTATCACAAAAGATTATCAACCAAAAAGAGAAAAAATATCATTTACTAAGAAGGAAGAAGTAAAAGATGTCTAAGCCAAAAAATCCTGAAGAATTTGAAGCTCCTATAACAGAACATTTAGCAGAGCTTAGAGATAGACTTATAAAAAGTTTAATAGGAGTTGTTATAGGAACTATTTTAGTCTTTACACAGGTTAACTATTTTTTTGATATATTCCAGCAACCTCTTCATAAAGCTTTTCCAGAAATGAAACTTGTAGCTTTAACTCCTACTGAGTCTTTCTTTACCGCATTTAAAATTTCTCTTTTACTAGGTTTTGTATTGGCTTCTCCTTGGGTTTTCTATCAGGTATGGAAGTTTATAGAACCTGCTCTTTATGAAGAAGAAAAGAAAATGCTTATACCTTTTGTATTTTTTACAACAGTATTTTTTATATCTGGAGGATTGTTTGCATTTTACGGAGTTTTACCTCTAGCATTAAAGTTTTTACTTAATTTTGGATATACACAATTGGATGTTGAAGCAATGCTTTCTGTTAGTTCTTATATATCATTTGTTATAAGACTTATTTTAGCCTTTGGTATTACTTTTGAACTTCCTGTCATCTTATCCTTAATGGCAAGACTTGGTCTTGTTACTCCTGAAACATTAGTGAAGTTTAGACCTTATTTTGCAGTTATTGCATTTATATTTGCTGCTATTATTACTCCTCCTGATGTGGTAAGTCAAATATTTTTAGCTTTACCATTGATTTTGTTCTATGAACTGTCTATTTTTATGGCAAAAATACTATATCCAAGAAGTGAAAAAGGGAAGGAGGTTTCAAATGGTTGATGGGATACTTGTTTGGATACATATAATAGCTGTTTTAATATGGATTGGTGGAATGCTTTACACCCTTTTTATATTAAGACCTTCTTTGTCTGTTATTGAAGAAAAGAAAGGTGTTTTTATGAAAACTATAATGGATAGATTTTTTCCTTTAGTATGGATTGCCATAGCTACTTTGATATTAACTGAAGGCTATAGAGCTCACTATTTTATAACTAACCCTCTGTTTATTTTAAAACTAGTTTTGTATGCAGTAATGGTTATAAACTTTGCATATATTTACTTTGGTCTTTATAAAAAACTACCAACTGCAGAAAATAAGCAGCAAATTATGGCAAAAATAACAACTTTGATAAAGGTAAATTTTACGCTAGGTATTTTTATAATTCTCCTTATTGAGCTTGTTAGATTTGGTATCTAAAAAAGGAGAAAAATAATGTATGAAAAGTATCAGGTAAACGAGCTAAAGAAAGAAGATGCTTGGCGGCTTTTTAGGATAATTGGAGATTTTGTTGATGGCTTTGATATTATGCCTAAGTATCTTCCTGCAGTAACAATTTTTGGTTCTGCAAGGGTCAAGGAAGGAGACAAATACTATGAAGATGCAAGAAAACTAGCATATAAACTTGCAAAAGAAGGCTTTACTGTTGTAACCGGTGGTGGTCCTGGAATAATGGAAGCTGGAAATAGAGGTGCTTTTGAAGCAGGTGGAAATTCCATAGGGTTAAATATTGCACTGCCAAGAGAGCAAATTCCTAATAAATATGCAAAGGTTCAACTGAATTTTCATTATTTTTTTTCTAGAAAAGTAATGCTTATAAAATATGCTACTGCCTATGTTTTATTTCCTGGAGGGTATGGTACTTTAGATGAATTAACAGAAGTTTTAGTTTTAATTCAAACTCAAAAATTAAAACCTTTTCCAATATTTTTATATGGAAGTAGTTTTTGGAATGGTCTTGTTGAATGGTTAAAAGAGCAAGTTTTACAAAATGGATACATAGATAGAGAGGACTTAAAACTTTTTAAAGTTATGGACGATTTAGATGAAATTGTAACAGAAATAAAAGCTTTTTATTCTAAAAGTTTTGAAGAAAGTTTATGAGATTTGATGATATAAAGAATAAGATAGAAAATTTAGAAGTAATAGGTAAAGGCTGGAGAGGAATAGTATATAAAGGGATTATTGATAATAAAACTCTTGCATTTAAAGTTGCATCAAGGCCTCAAGTTTTACAGGCTATACAGAGAGAGGGAGAAATATTAGAAGTAGTAAATAAAGAAAACATAGGTGGAAGATTAATATTAAAAGGAGAAGACTTTATAGCTTACGAATTCATAGAAGGAAAACATTTAATTGATGTTTTAAATAAAGAAAATTTTAAAGAATTGCTTTTTCAACTTTTTTGTCAAGCTTGGAAATTAGATAACTTAAAAATAAACAAAGATGAAATGCAAAGACCAATAAAGAATGCTATTGTTGATAAATATGGGAAAATCCATTTAATAGACTTTGAGAGGGCTAAATTTTCTAAAAAACCTTCGAATGTAACACAGCTTTTACAGTTTGTTTTAAGTTTAAAAGGTAAATATTTCCCTAATATAAATAGAGAAAAAATCATATATCTTGGCAAAAAATATAAAAATGATTATTCTAAAGATAGTTTAAAAGAAATAATAAGGGAAGTTTTAGGAGAGACTTATGAAGATAGATGCTAAGCAGTTAGACAGAGTTCAAATGTACAAACTAATGACAAGTGTGATAGTTCCCCGTCCAATAGCGTGGATTTCTACAGTTAGTAAAGATGGAATATATAACATTGCTCCTTTTAGTTATTTTGCAGGAGTTTCATCAGACCCTCCTATTTTAATGGTTTCTATAGGTAGAAGAGAAAATGGAGAAAAAAAGGATACCTGGCAAAATATAGAAGACACTGGAGAGTTTGTTGTAAATATAGTAACAAAAGAACTCGCAGAAAAAATGAATATTACCTCTGCTCCTTTTGAGCCTGAAGAAAATGAATTTGAAAAAGCAGGTTTAACTGCAAAAAAAGCAGATATGGTTAAAGCTCCTTTAATATCTGAAGCTCCAGTGAATATAGAATGTAGAAAGTATGAAATTGTTAATATTGGCAAAATGGGTATAATTTTTGGTGAGATATTGAAATTTCATATAAGAGACGATATCCTAAATGAAAAAGGTTATGTGGATACGACAAAACTTGAAATCATAGGCAGAATGGGTGGAGCTAATTACTGTCTCATAACAAAGGAAAATACTTTTGAGATGAGGAAGCCAAAGCTGTGAGAAAAAACGCAGTTAAAAAGCAGTTCAAAGAGTTTATAAAAAAGAAAGGACTAAAATTTACATCTCAAAGAGAGGCTGTTTTAGAAGAAATTTTAAATGTAAAAGGTCATTTTGAAATAGAAGATATGGTAAAAACTATAAAAGAAAAAAATATTCCTGTTTCTAGAGCTACTGTATATAGAACTTTGAATATTTTAAAAGAAATGGGACTTGTTAATGAGGTAATAAAGTATAGCAATAAAACAATTTATGAAATATCTTTAAAGCAGCATCACGACCACTTAATTTGCACAAAATGTGGAAATATTATTGAGTTTTCAGAGGAAGAGATTGAAAAGCTCCAAGATAAAATCTGTAAAGAATACGGTTTCAAACCAGAAACTCACAGATTAGAAATTTTTGGAACTTGTAAAGATTGCTTATAAAAAAAAAAATATATTAATATAATTATATTAGCAATAAATAGGGAGGAGGCTCTTGAGATGCGTCAATTATTGGAGTTAGTTAACGATGTTGATATGTATATCTCACAACATGCTATTTATATAAATAAACTAGAAAAATATCTTGAAGGTAAAATAAATTTTCAACCTACAGATTGCCACTCCTGTAAATTCGGTCAAATGTTTAACCAAGTTAGACCTAAACTAAACAACTATAATGAAGACATAAAAAAAATACTAGAAGAAATAGATAAGTTACATTGTGAATTCCATGAAATATCAATGTCTTTGTTTTCAGACAAAGAAAATAATCAGGAAAAACTAAGAAGAGTTAAAGATCTATCTACTAAATTGTTTCAAAAGCTTTTGCACTTAAAACAGATGTTTAAAAAGATGAGTGTTTAGATATGATTAAGTTATTTAATGTTATATTAAAAATATATTTAAATATTAAAATACTTGACTTTAAATATTAAATATACTATAAATTAAGTAATGACGGGCTTTAAGTAAGAAAAGCCCTAAAACTAAATAAATTTAAGTAAGGAGGGTCGCTATGACTAAAGCAGAACTCGTAGCAAAAGTTGCAGCAGAAGCTGGAACAACAAAAGCTCAAGCAGAAAGATGCGTAAATGCATTTGTAGAAGCTCTCGTTGAAGCACTTGGAAAAGGTGAAAGAGTTGCTTTACCAGGTCTTGGTGTTTTCAATGTAAAAGAAAGAGCTGCTAGAAAAGGAAGAAATCCAAGAACTGGTGAAGAAATTACTATCCCTGCAAGAAAAGTTGTTACTTTCCACGCAGCTAAAGCATTAAAAGAAAAAGTTAACGGATAATATATTTAGGGGGATTTCCCCCTTTTAAAACTTCTAATTTTGAGACTGGATAAATTTTTATCAAATTTTGGTTTTGGCTCTAGAAAAGAAGTAAAATCTCTAATAAAACAAGGCTTAGTCTCTGTAAACGATAAACCTGTAAAAAACCCTTCTTTAAAAATAAATCCTGAAGTTGATATTATCAAGGTAGATAATGAACCTGTTTTCTACCAAAAAGAATTTTACTTTATGCTAAATAAACCAAGTGGTTATATTTCTGCTACAAAAGATGAAAGTTATCCAACAGTTTTAGATTTTTTCATTAATGAACCTGCTTATAAAAAACTGTTTCCTGTTGGTAGGTTAGATATAGACACAGAGGGACTTTTAATAATTACCACAGATGGAACCTTGGCTCACAGATTGTCTCATCCTAAATGGAATATTGAAAAGGAGTATTTTGCAATAGTAAATGGAAATGTTAACAATATAGATTTTTCAAAATTTGAAAAGGAAGGAATTTTTCTAAAAAAAGATAAATACCAGACTAAGCCCTTTAAAGTTAAGGTTTTAAAAACTAATCAGGAGAAATCTGAAGTAAGTATAACTGTAAAAGAAGGTAAATATCACATAGTAAAAAAAATAATGCTAGAGCTAGGTCATCCTGTTTTGTATTTGAAGAGGATTAGAGTTGGAAATTTAAGATTAGATGAAACTTTAAACACTGGAGAATATAGACATTTAACAGAAGAAGAAATTAAAAACTTAAAATCTTTAGTTAATCTTTAACTATTAAATCACCTTTTGTTGGGAAAACTCCTGAACAGTAAGGACAGGTAAATATAAACTTTCCTTTAAAGATTGTTTTAATTTTAACTTCTTTAGTTTCACCTTTTTTTATGTTTGAAACCATTACATCATATGGAGGAAGTATGTAAAAGCAATGTCCATAAAATTCTTGAGAGTAATCATTTCCTATTCCTTCATCAACAGCTGTAATTCTAAATAAAACTACTTTATTGTATGGAACTTCTACGACTGATGGAGAATATCCTAGTTTGGAAACTTTTATATTCACAACAACATCTGGTTTTGCATTTTCATCAACTTTTGAACAGGAAACTACAAAAATTAAACTAACCAGCAGTAGGAATATTATTCTCATAGTTTTTTAGCTCTTTATTTAGGGAATTTATTTTATTCTCTATTTGGTTTAGTTTTTCTTTTAGTCTTAAAATTTTTTCTTTATTTTTTTCTGTTTTTAATTTTTCAAGTATTTCTTCTTTTTGCTCGTGTAAAACCTGTAGTTGAGATAGGATTTCTAGTCTTACATCTGACATATTAGATGCAAGAGAAAAGCTTATTATAAAAAGGCTAATTATTAGCTTTTTCAATAGATTTCTCCTTTAGCTCTTTAAAAACTTTTTCTACTTGTTTTTTTAAGTATTCTAAATCTGTAGTATTTTCAATAATAATATCTGCATATTTTCTTTTTTCTTCAATATCCATCTGTGAATTTATTCTTTGCTGGGCTTCTTCTAAAGAATAGCCTTTTTTTAATAGCCTTTTTATCTGCATATCTTTTGGAGCATAAACTAAAATTACTAAATCATAATTTTTATAACTTCCTGTTTCTATCATTAATGGAACTTCTGCTATGGCTATTGCTGTTTTATCTTTTTCTTCTATTTGTCTAAACCACTTTTGTATGTATTTAAAAACCTCTGGATGAAAAAGCTTTTCTAATTTTTTCTTTTTTTCTTTGTTTTTGAAAATCACACTTGCTATTTCTTTGACTTTTAGATTACCTTTCTCATCTAAAACTTTTATTCCAAGTATTTCTTCTGCTTGCTTTTGAATTTGTTTATCTTTCCAAAGCTCTTTTACAATTTCATCTGCATCAATTACATAGGCTCCAAGATTTTTTAATATATCTTTTACTGTTGATTTTCCTGTTGCTATTCCTCCAGTTAAACCTACTTTTAGCATCTTAACCTCTATATTAGATTTTCTCTTGCAAAGCTAAAGTATCCATCTTTCCCTATTACTATATGGTCTAAGATTTCAAATCCAAGCTCTAAAGCCAGTGCTTTAACTTTATCTGTAAATACGATATCTTCCTGACTAGGTTTACAGTATCCATCTGGATGGTTATGAACTAAAATTATTCCGTAAGCATTACTTTTTAAAGCATAAAAAAATATATCTCTAGGTTTTACAGATAGGACATTTAAACTTCCTATTGCAACAGTTTTTTCATCTAGAAGCTCATTAGATGTGTTTGTATAAAGACATATAAGCTTTTCTTGTGTTTCGTTTTTTAGGTTTTTTGTGTAGTTATAAACATCTTCAGGTGAGTTTATTGTTATAGAATTTTTTTCTTCTGTAAGCCTTTTTGCAAGTTCAACAATTGCAAGTATTTGAAGTGCTTTTGTTGTTCCAATGCCTTTAATTTTCGTTAGCTCC
Source organism: Hydrogenothermaceae bacterium (assembly GCA_015490675.1). GTDB lineage: Bacteria > Aquificota > Aquificia > Aquificales > Hydrogenothermaceae > Hydrogenothermus. The sequence continues at coordinate 17,825 of WFXI01000270.1, read as the reverse complement.
TCAATAGTCAAATTTTTTAGTCCTTCTAGACTATATTTTGAAATAATTTTGTCTGCAAGACCTATAACATTTAAACCTTTTACACCAGAGCCTATAGACAGAGCCAGAAGCTCTGCATCTGATAGGCTTTCTAATCCATTTTCTAAGGCTTTTTCTCTAGGAAGTAGGTCTTTAGGTAATTCTTTTATCTTTTTCTTATATATAAACTTTTCAAATTTCATTTAATCTCTTTGCCAAAATACCCTTATATATTTTTGCCCTTCTGGATACTGCATATTTAAGCTACCTTTATAAGCTCTATGGACAGCTTCTCCTATTCTTCTGGCTATATGTTCATATGTTGTAGTTATTATTATTTCACCATTTTCTTCTTTTATTTCTATAATTCTTTCTAAAGGTCTGTATGCCATTTCTTCATCTGCAGTATTTTTTATAAGGTTCATTATTTCATCTTTGTGGTTTTGTAGAAATTCTCCTTTTAAGTGAACTATTCCTCCTTCATATTTATCATTTATTCTTCTACACGCAGGGCAAATAATTTTTTGAGCATTCGTAGGTGCTTTTTCCATCCATTGGAAAATTCCATCGTGGAAAACTACTCCACACTGCTGGCAAACAGATGGGTCGTGATACTTTTCTTTTGTGAAGTATGGGTCGTGGATGTATTCTTTTAAAAGTTTGTCTTTTCTATTATTTGCCATAGGCTCTCCCTCCATATGTATTCACTATTATGATATATAATAATTTGTGAAAATCAATAAGAGGGTATTAAATGTCCTTAATAAGAGAAAAGTTTAAAAATTCAAAACCGTTAATCTGCTATTTTATGGCAGGCTATCCAAGCTTAGAAGATAGCTATTTAACAGCAAAAACTTTAATAGAAAATGGTGCTGATATATTAGAAGTTGGAGTTCCTTTTTCTGACCCTGTGGCTGATGGACCTACTATTCAGGTAGCTCACGAAAAAGCAGTTAAAGATGGTATTACTCCCTTAGATGTTTTAGATTTAACAGAAAAATTAAAAAATGAGTATCCAGATACTCCATTAGTTTTAATGACTTACTATAATCCAATTTATATTTTTGGTGATGAAAAATTTTGCAAACTTTCAAAAGAAAAAGGTGTAGATGGATTTATTGTTCCAGATTTACCTCCAGAAGAAGCAGAAAATTTTAAAAAAGTGGCAAATAATTTTGGTTTTTCAACTATATTTTTACTTGCTCCAACTTCTAATGAAGAAAGAATAAAGCTTGTTGCAAAGTATAGTGATAACTTTATTTATTATGTTTCCCTAACAGGAATAACAGGTGCTAGAGACCAGCTTCCGTGGGATGAGGTTAAGTCTCAAATAAGTAAGATAAAAAGTATTACAGATACGCCTGTTGCAGTTGGGTTTGGTGTTTCAAAAAAGGAGCATACTAAAATACTTTCTCAATTTAGTGATGGTGTAATTGTTGGTAGTGCAATTGTTAAGCTACAAGGAAAAAAAGATTTTGAAGGGATTTCGTCTTTAATAAAATCTCTAAAAGAGGGTATGCAGTGATAACTGTTGTTGACTATGGAATGGGAAATTTAAGAAGTGTCGCAAAAGCATTTGAAACAGTTGGAGCAAAAGTGAAGGTATCTTCTAAGCCTGAAGATGTAAAGAATGCTAAAGCAATAGTTGTTCCAGGAGTTGGTGCATTTGGAGATGCTATAAAACATCTTAAAGAATTAAACCTTTATGAGGAGATAATATCTCATATAACTACAGGCAAGCCTTATTTTGGAATATGTTTAGGACTTCAGATTTTATTTGAGAAAGGATACGAATTTGGAGAATATGAAGGACTTGGAGTAATTAAAGGAAAGGTTGTCAGATTTGATAATAAGGAAGGATACAAAATTCCCCATATGGGCTGGAATCAAGTAAATATAAAACAAAAAGAAGGTTTATTTTCTGATATTAAAGATAAAGAATTTTTTTACTTTGTTCATTCTTTCTATGTTATTCCTGAAGATAAATCTATTATTGCTTCCACCACTGACTATATAGATGAGTTTTGCAGTGCTATACAAATTGACAATATATGGGCTGTTCAGTTTCATCCAGAAAAAAGTCAAAAAGTTGGTTTAAAGTTAATTAAAAATTTTGTTGATAAGGTAGAAAAGGGTTAATTTATTAACTTTAATTCTTTTATTGCTTTTATAAGTTCAAGGGTTATAGGGGCTGCAGTTTTACTTCCACCTCTACCGTGTTCTACAAAAGTGGCTATTACAAATTTAGGAGATTTATAGGGAAACATATCAACAAACCATGCGTGGTTTTGAAGTTCCCACTTTGTTATTTTTTCTCCTTTTTTTGGCTTTCTGTATACCTGTGCTGTTCCTGTTTTACCTGCATTTTTAAATGGAGCCTGTTTTAGTATTTTTGCAGTCCCTCTATTACCATAAACAACTAAATACATTCCTCGTCTTACAGCTCTTAAGTTTTCTCTTTTTATATCTAGTGTTCTTAAAATTTCAGGTTTAGTTTCTATAAACTTTTTAGTTTCTTTATCGTATATAGCCTTTAAAATTTGAGGTTTTAAAACCTTCCCTCCATTTGCCACAGGCACTACTATTTTTGTCGCATCAAAAGGAGTTATCCCTAAATATCCCTGTCCTATACTTAAGTTTACAGTGTCTCCATAAAACCAGGGCTCTCCTAAGACTCTTCTTTTCCAGTCTGGAGATGGAACTCTTGATACTTTTGTTTCAATTTTTGGATTTAATTTTTCTCCAATTCCAAAACTGTAAGTCCATTCTACAATCTTACTAACTCCAAGCTTTAATCCAACCTGATAATAAAATGTATCACAGGACTGTTCTAAAGCTTGCATAACATTTATAGTTCCACATCCAGCTAAATTCCAGTTTCTATATTTCCATTTTCCTATTGAAAATACTCCACCACTGTAGATTTTTTGGTATGGTGTTATAACTCCTTCCTCAAGTGCAGCTACAGAAACTACTATTTTATAAATAGAACCAGGAGGATATATTCCCTTTAGTGCTTTGTTAAATAAAGGTTTATATTTGCTTTTTATTAGTTTTACCCACTCTTTTTTAGTAAGACCATCAGAAAACTTTTGAATATCAAAAATTGGATAGCTTAGTAATGTTAATATTTCATAAGTTTTGGGATTAACAATAATTATACTTCCAGATTTTTCTCTAGAATTTTTAAATATCTCATATGCTTTTTTTTGAAGTCTTGCATCTATTGTTAGATAAATATCATTTCCTTCTTTAGGAGGTTTTGTCCATAAAACTTTTCTAATTCTTCCTGCAGCATCAACAACAACAGCTTTAAATCCATAATCTCCTAAAAGTTCATCATTATAAATCTTTTCAATACCCATTTTACCTATTAGCATATCTGACCTTAAATCTGGATTTTCCTGAAGCTCATCTTTTGACGGATATCCAACATACCCTAAAATATGAGATAAATACTTTGCATATGTTGTGTATTTTCTTCTTGGAATTACCTCAACAAAAACACCTTTTAGCAAATGAGAGTAAGAATAAAATCTTTCTAGCTCTTTATCCATTAATTTTGTTTTAACAACAACTTTACCGCCACTTCTTACCAATATTTTTTTAATAATCTCATCTTTTGAATCTATTTTTACCTTCAAATACTTTTCTAATTTATCAAGAATAGCTTTTGCCTGCTTTTCCTGATTTGTTTTACTTGAGTTTTTATCAACTGCTATATATGGGACTATATACAATTCATAATAAGGAATATCATAAGCCAGTAAAATTCCGTTTCTGTCGTAAATTTTTCCTCTAGGTGGATTTATTGTAATTAGTCTAATGTAGTTCTTTTCAGATAAATTTTTGTATTCTTCTCCTTTTATAATTTGGAGGTATACCAGTCTCAGGGCTAAAACTACAAATAGGAAAGCAAGAAAAAATATAGCTAAATTAAATCTTGAAATCTTCATTTGTTAAATACACCAAATAAAAAATAAGAAAATTAATAAATAAGTAAAATATATATTCTATTGAAATTTCAAATACACCCTTTGTTAGCAACAATATTACATTTTTAGCTACTAAATCTAAAAAAGATATGAAAATTACCAGTGTTGATTTTATCCAAAATGTGGAGACAAAGAAATAATTTTTTAATTTGTTTGTTGTCAAAGATAACAATGGTTTTGATAGGCTGTTCATAAAGTTTAAAGAAAATATGTCCTGTAGTATTCCTAGAAAAAAGGATGTTTTTATAGAATCCTTAAAAGAAAAATTTAAAGAAATAAGCAAAATATAAATAACCATAAAATCTGCTGTTAATTCTCCTATAGAAAAAACTTTCCCTAAAATAGTTGATTGAAATATTAGTATTAAAATGCCAAAGATGGTTACCTTTTTCATTTCTTTCCAATAATAATTACATACTCTATAGAAAATTGTTTTACAAAAGGTTTAACTTTTACTTTTTTAAAAAAACTTCCTTCTTCATAGTTTACAGAAACTATTTTTCCTATAGGTATACCTTTAGGATATCCTTCTATTCCAGATGTTTCAATAATATCCCCAACTCTAATATCTTGACCAGGTTTAACAAAATCTAATTCTCCTTTTCCATTATAGAAAACAATTTCCCTTGTTTTTCTTGTTCTGGCTGTAATTTTAAAATTACTATCATTTGTTAATAATACTTTTGATGAGAAGTTACCTACCTCTGTAATTTTCCCAATTAAAAATCCATCTGATACAACATAATCACCAATTTGTACTTTTTCTTTTTTCCCTACATTTATAAAAACAGCTTTTACAAAAAAGTCTGGAGGATATCCTATAACTTCTGCTCCAGTGATTTTATATTTTTTATATTTTTTTGAAAATTTTAATAAATTTCTAAGTTTAAAATTTTCATATTCTAAAGTTTTATACCTATCTTCTACAAGTTTTAGCTCTTCTAGTTGTTTTTTTAAATCTTGGTTTTGATTAATAAGAGTTTTGATATCTGTCAAAACCTGAAAAATTGATTTGGTTGTTTTATAGGTTTCATATACAGCCTTTTGGGTAGGGTAAAGGATATCTAAAACATACTTATAATAACCTTTAAAATAAAAAATTAAAGAAAATAAAAAAAGAAAGGAACCAAGAACAAGTAAAGCAACTTTTAGTTTTTTATCTAAAATTAATTTTTTCATTGCATAGCAATTTTCTTAATTAAAGATAAATCATCTAAAGCTGTTCCTATTCCCCTTGCAACTGCTGTTAATGGGTCTTCACAATAATTTACAGGTAAATTAACCTCTTCTCTAATTCGTTGGTCTAATCCATATAGAAGTGACCCTCCTCCTGCAAGCACAATTCCCCTTTCTACAAGGTCTGCTCCAAGTTCTGGAGGTGTTTTTTCTAAGGCAGTTTTTACTGCATTCACAATTGTATTTACAACTCCTTGAAGAGCCTTTCTTATTTCTTCCCCTTTTATTACTGTACTAATAGGATTATTAGTTATATCAACTCCACCTATTTCCATTTCTTCTTTATCTTTTTCTGAAGGATATGCAGCTCCAAGTTTAATTTTTACTTTTTCAGCGGTTTGTTCTCCAATAACTATTCCGTGTTCCCTTTTTAAATATTGAATAATGGCCTCATTCATCTCATCACCAGCAACTCTAATAGAATGGGAAACAACCATACCAGATAGGGAAATAACAGCTATTTCTGTAGTTCCACCTCCAATATCAACAACCATATTTCCACCAGGTTGGGTAATTGGTAAACCTGCTCCAATTGCTGCAGCCATAGGTTCTGCAATTAGATAAACTTCTCTTGCTCCTGCGTGTCTAATAGCATCTGTTACTGCTCTTTTTTCAACTTCTGTAATTCCTGAAGGAACACCAACAATTACTCTAGGCCTAGGTTTGATTACTTTTGTTATTGGCATATTACTATGGACTTTTTTTATAAAGTATTTAAGCATTTCTTGAGTTGTATCAAAATCAGCTATAACCCCGTCTTTTAGAGGTCTAATAACTTCTATATTTGCTGGTGTTTTCCCTATCATTTTTTTTGCTTCTTCACCAACTGCTAAAACTTTGTTTGCTTTAGTGTCTAGAGAAACAATAGAAGGTTCTCTTAAAACTATTCCTTTATTTTTCACAAAAACCAAGGTATTCGCAGTTCCAAGGTCTATACCAATATCATTTGAGAATATACTAAAAAGAGCAGAAAGCATAGTTCCTCCTTAATTTTTTATTTCTTTTAATATTTTTTGAACTACAGTTTTTAACTCTGGTAATTCATTTTCTATTATGTCATAAATGATATCCATATCTATACCCCAGTAATGGTGAACTATTATATCTCTTAATCCTGAAATTTCTTTCCAAAAATATGGATATTCTTTTTTTAGGTCATCTGGAATATTCTTAGTTGCTTCTCCTATATTTTCAAATGCTTTTAAGACAGCATATAAAACAAGTTTGTTATTTTCTAACTCTTCTATAGAGTTTAAATTTGACAAAAATTCTTCTATTAGATTTATATTTTCTAAAATATCCTCGATAAAAAATATATATTCCCTTTTAGACATCTATGGCCTCAGAATATATGTGTTCTTTTAATTCTTTTCTTACAGTGTCTTTTACAACAAGGTCTATTTTTGCTTCTAGTAGTTTTTCTAGATATAGTTTTAGCCCCATATAATTTCTAAAGGATTTCTTTCCTTCCTCAAATTCAACTAATATATCTATATCACTTTCGGGTTTTTGTTCATTTCTAACATATGAACCAAAAATAGATAAGTTCTTAACACCATACTTAGATTTTATAAATCCCTTATTTTCTTTTAGTTTTTCTTTTATTACTTTTAGAGTTTTCATAATAAATATGATGAAATAAAACTTATAAAAAAGCAACAAAATCTGGCAAGTATAAACAAGGTCTGATATAATTTCAATAAACATTCTAATTTTCTTATATAGTATAAATTCTTAGGAGGAAAGTAATGGCTCAAAGAGGTATCAGAGAATACGATGGAAAAAGAATTTTAGCCCAAAACTGGGAAGATTACTTTGGAAACGACTTTGAGTATGATTTTAAATCTATTTTAATTACTCCAGAAACAGATATGGATAAAATTCCTGAAGAATACCCTTGGGTAAATGAAACTCCACTTGTTGCAAAACCTGATATGCTCTTTGGAAAAAGAGGAAAGCTAGGCTTAATTTTCTTTAAAAAAGAAAAGCCTGGAGATGTAACCTGGGAAGATGCAAAGCAGTGGATAAAGCAAAAAATGACTGAAGAAGTTGAAATAAATGGTGTAAAAGGAAAATTAACACACTTTTTAGTAGAACCTTTTGTTCCACACGACCAATCAGACGAATACTATGTAGCTATTACTACTGGAGAAGATGAAGATATTATTTATATGTCTGCTCACGGTGGAATAGAAGTAGAAGAAAACTGGGATAAAGTTGTAGAGGTAAAAATTCCTATAACTGCTTCTGATGAAGAAATAAAGAAAATTATCAGAGAAAATGTTCCAGCTGATATAAAAGATAAAGAAAATTACGCAGAATTTGTTTATAGACTTTACAAACTCTTTAGAGACCTACACTTTGCTTATCTAGAAATTAATCCACTTGTTATGGTTGGAAATAAAATTTATCCATTAGATTTTGTTGGAAGACTTGATGACACAGCTCAATTTGTAGCTGGTAAAAAATGGGGTGATATAGAATTCCCTGCAGGATTTGGAGGAGAACTTAGCCCAGAAGAAAAATACATAAAAGAAATGGATGAAAAATCTGGAGCATCTTTAAAACTCACTATTCTTAATCCAAAAGGAAGAATATGGACTTTAGTTGCTGGTGGTGGTGCTTCTGTTGTTTATGCTGATACAGTTGCAGACTTAGGAGCTGTTAAAGAACTTGCTAACTATGGTGAATATTCAGGAAACCCATCTAGAACTGAAACTAGAGAATATGTGAAAACTGTTTTTGATTTAATGACAAGAGAAAGACATCCTCAAGGTGACAAGATTTTAATAATTGGTGGTGCTATTGCTAACTTTACAGATGTTGCTAAAACTTTTGATGGAATTATTGATGCTATGAATGAATATGCTGATAAGTTAAAAGAAGTAGGAGTAAAGATATATGTAAGAAGAGGTGGTCCTAACTACGAAGTTGGACTAAAGAGAATTAAAGAGGCTGCAGAGAAACTTGGAATTCCTATAGAAGTTTATGGCCCAGAGACTCATATGACTGAAATAGTAAGAAAAGCTATAGATGAAAATAAAGTTGCTTAAAAGGAGGTTAAAATGAGCAGACCTGATTACTTACTTTTTGACAAAAATACAAAAGCAATATTCTGGAACTTAAACAGAAATGCAATTCAAAGAATGCTCGATTATGATTATGTTGTAGGAAGAGAGCCTTCTGTAGTTGCTATAGTTGCTCCTACAACTGATAGAAAATTTGAAAAGTTCTTCTATGGAACTCAAGAAATAATGATACCTCTTTATAAATCTACAACAGATGCATCAAAAGACTTTCCAGAAGCAGATGTTTTATTAAACTTTGCATCATTTAGAACTGCTTATAATGTAACAATGGAAGCTCTAGAACTTCCAAATATAAGAACAATAGCAATTACAGCAGAAGGTATCCCTGAAAGATTTGCAAGAACTATGAGAATTAAAGCTAAAGAACTTGGAAAGTGGATTATTGGTCCTGCTACTGTTGGTGGTATAGCTCCAGGAGCATTTAGAATTGCTAACACTGGTGGAACAATTGAAAACATTATTAAATCTAAATTACATAGACCTGGTTCTGTAGGACTTGTAACAAGGTCTGGAGGACTATTTAACGAGCTTTCTAATGTAATTGCTAGAAATGCAAACGGTATTGCTGAAGGTATAGCAATTGGTGGTGATAGATATCCAGGGACAGACTTTTTAGACCATATGCTTAGATATGAGAAAAATCCTCAAGTTAAGTTTATGGTTTTACTTGGAGAGGTAGGTGGAACATTAGAATTAAAAGTTGCTGAAGCTATAAAAGAAGGAAAAATTACAAAACCTGTAATTGCTTGGTGTATTGGAACAATTTCTAAACATTTTGGTGGAGAAGTTCAGTTTGGTCACGCAGGAGCAAAAGCAGGAGCAGAAACTGAAACAGCAGATGCTAAAAATGAAATTTTAAGAGAAGCTGGAGCTTATGTTCCAAGGTCATTTAATGAACTTCCAGAGTTAATTAGAGGAGTTTACGAAGAACTTCACGCAAAAGGAGAAATTCCAGAAATACAAGAACCAGAAGTTCCACCTATTCCAGAAGACTTTGCAAAGGCTGTAAAAGCTGGAAAAGTTAGAAGACCTACTAACTTTATTTGTACAATATCTGATGACAGAGGAGAAGAAGCAACTTACTGTGGAGTTCCAATCTCTGAAGTAGTAGAAAAAGGATATTCAATTGCTGATGTTATAGGACTACTTTGGTTTAAGAAAAGATTTCCAGAGTGGGCATCTAAGTTTATCGATATGGTAATTAAGGTTGTTGCCGACCACGGTCCAGCTGTTTCAGGAGCTCACAACACTAAAGTTACTGCAAGAGCAGGAAAAGATTTAATGTCTTCAATTGTTACAGGTATTTTAACTATAGGACCAAGATTTGGTGGTGCTATTGATGGTGCTGCTAAATACTTTAAAATGGCAAAAGAAAAAGGAATGTCTCCTGATGAGTTTGTTGCATATATGAAAAATGTTGAAAAAATTCCTATTCCTGGAATTGGACATAGAATTAAATCTACAAAGAACCCAGACAAAAGGGTAGAACTTCTTAAAAACTTTGCTAAAGAAAACTTCCCAAGCACAGACTTACTAAATTATGCATTAGAAGTAGAAAAAGTAACTACATCTAAGAAAGAAAACCTTATTTTAAATGTTGATGGAACAATTGGAGTTTTACTTGTAGATATGTTTAGAGCGTTAGGATATAAAGATGAGGAAATAGATGAACTTATCAATGCAGGTGCATTTAACGCATTCTTTGTTCTTGGAAGAACAATTGGATTTATTGGACACTACTTAGATGAAAAACGCTTAGATATGCCATTATACAGACATCCAACTGATGATATCCTTTATGATGTAAAAAGACCAGAAGGAGCTTAATTCAAAAAAGGGGCTTTTTGCCCCTTCCTTTAATCTTTAGATAAATTTTCCGCTAGTTGTGTAATATTCCCAGCACCCATAATTAAAACAACAAAGTTTTCATCTACTAATTCTTTTATTATACTTTCTGCATCTGATAAATACTTAGCAAAATAAACAGGTTTTTTAGCAATCTTTCTTACCTCATTTGCAAGGTTTTCTCCTGTTATACCTTCTATTTGCTTTTCCCCTGCTGGATATATTTCTGTAATTAAAATTACATCAGCATTACTAAAACTTTTTGTAAATTCATCAAATAAAGCCTTTACTCTAGAATATCTGTGCGGTTGAAAAACTGCTATAAGTTTTTTTTCAGGGAACATTTCTTTGGCAGAAGCTATTGTAGCTTTTATTTCAGAAGGATGATGTGCATAATCGTCAATCACTATAAAAGGCTCTTTCCTTTTTATATCAAACCTTCTGCTTGCATTTTTGAAATTTTCTAGTGTTTCTTTGATTACACAAAAAGGAATATTTAACTCTGTAGCTATTGATATGGATGCTAGAGCATTGTAAATGTTATGTCTTCCAGGAATTGATAAATGTATATCTCCAAAATCATTTACTTTAAACTTATATCTTCCATCTACAAGCTCTAAAGAGTGGGCAACAATGTCTGCATTTTTATTTTCTATTGAAAATTTAATAACTTTTTTTTCAATATAAGGAATAATATCTGCAGTATTTTTGTCATCTAAGTTAACAGCAACAGCCCCATAAAATGGAACTTTATTTGCAAAATTAATAAATGCATTTTTTATATCATCTAAGTTTTTATAAAATCCTATATGCTCTAAGTCTATATTGTTTATACTAACTATAGTTGGAGAAAGTTTTAAAAATGAGCCGTCACTTTCATCAGCTTCTGCAACTAGAAAATCTCCTCTACCAAGCTTTGCATTACTCCCATAAGCTTCCAGTTTTCCTCCAATAACAACAGTTGGGTCATATCCAGTTTTCCCTAAAATACTTCCTATCATTGAAGTTGTTGTTGTTTTACCGTGGCTACCTGATATTGCTATTCCATATTTAAATCTCATTAGTTCTGCAAGCATCTCTCCCCTTGGTATTGTTGGTATACCTAGCTCTTTTGCTTTTTTTACTTCTGGATTATCTGGGGATACTGCAGATGAATAAACAACTACATCTGCACCTTTTATATTATCTTCACTATGTCCTATGTATACTTTTGCTCCCATATTTTTTAAATTTAATACTGTTTGACTTTCCTTTAAGTCTGAACCTGATATTGTAAATCCTAAATTTAACAAAACCTGTGCTATTCCATTCATTCCAGAGCCACCAATGCCAACAAAATGTATGTGCTTAACCTTTCCCCTAAACATTTTTATCTCCTATATTTTTTTGACTTTTGTCATTTTTAATTAGCTAAATATATATATTACAATATTAAAATGGAATGTTGGTTTAAGAATTTCTTTAAAAGCTTAAAAATAGGAGATTTTATTTTAATTATTGCTATTGTAGGGGTAAGTATATATGTAATAGTTGCTCCATTTTTCTTACCACAATTTAAATCTGAAATTTTGAAACTAGGTCTATCTAAAAATAAGAGTATTAATTCTCTACAGGATATTATCATTATAAAACGGGAAATAAATAAACTTGAAGATATTATTCCTATAGATTGTAATTCTGTAATTCCTGTTGTTTATACAAAAGTGATTTCTTTAAAATCTTTGCCTATTCCAGAGAGGAAGAAAAAATTTGTTGATATTATTCTTCCATCAATATTAATAAAAAACTTTCAAATAAAGAAAACTAGAGAAAAGCTAATAAAAATAAGTAAAAAATTAGAAGCAAATATTCCATTAAATGAAAAAGAAGAAAAGTTTCTAAGTGAACTTTTGGAGAAATATAAAGCTAACTCATTAAAAGAACTTTTAACTAAAGTTAATGTACATCCTCCAAGTCTAATTTTAGCTCAGGCTGCTATTGAAAGTGGTTGGGGAACTTCTAGATTTTTTGTTGTTGCAAATAATGTTTTTGGAGTTTGGACATTTAATAAAAACCAACCTCTTAAAATTAAAGCAAAAAACAGTAATGCATATTTAAAGGTTTATAAAGATATATTGCAATCTGTTGACGATTATTATTATAGTATTAATGTTAGCTGGGCTTTTTCTAAATTTAGAAGAGTTAGACTAACTACTAATGACCCACTAAAACTTTCAAACTACCTTGATAAATACTCAATTTTAAGGGATAGATATGTTAAAAGAGTTAAAAGGGTTATCAAAGATAATAACCTTACTAGGTTTGATACTTGCAAACTTAATCCTTCCTTTATCAATTAAAGCAGAAGAATATGGAATAATTCTTATATACCATAAGTTTGATGAGCAAAAAACTCCTTCAACTTCTATTCCTTTAAATGATTTTGAAGCCCAAATGAAATATTTGAAAGAAAATAATTTTAATGTTGTTTCCTTATCAAAATTTATTGAATACTACAAAAAAGGTTATTTCCCTCCAAAGACTGTTTCAATAACTATAGATGATGGATATAAGTCTACAATGAAAGCTTTTGAGATTTTAAAAAAGTATAATTTTCCTTTTACAGTATTTTTATATATGGAAGCAGTAGCTAGATATCCTGATTTTCTAACCAAAGAGCAATTACAAAAACTAAAAAATTATAAAAAGGTAGAGTTTGGAAACCACTCATATTCTCACGGTAGGTTTGGAATTGTAAAAGACAAAAAAACATTTGAAAAAAAATTTATAGAAGATACTTTAAAAGCAGAAAAAAGATTTATAAAACTATTAGGATTTAAACCAAAATTTTATGCATATCCATATGGAGATTATAATGATTTAACAGTAAAAATCTTAAAAAAACTTGGATATAAAGCAGGTTTTACACAAGACCCTTCAAGTGCAGGAATTTATTCAAATATTTACGCTATCCAAAGACAACCTATTGTCGGACACTGGGGAAGTTTAAGGCACTTTAAGAAAATATTAAGTTATGAGCAACTACCTGTTGTTAGTTATAAACCAAAATTTGGATTGATAAATACTGATACTATAAACATCTTTGCAAAGATAAAAAATTGGCAAAATTATAGGTCTTGTGGAGTTTATATTTCTGAAAAAGGCTGGTTAAAATTGAAAAAAAACAAAGAAAGATTATTTTTAGAAGGTAAAATAAATATAAAAAGACAAAAAAACAGAGTTGGTTTTAGCTGTTATAATACAAAGACAAAAAAATGGGCAACATATTTTTACATGATAGTTAAGGAGTGATAATAGTAGGTTATATTCGAATTTTAATTTTAAGCTTATTACTTTTTGGAATTATTATTTTATTTGGATATACTCTTCACATTTTAAATAATCTTCCTGATATATCTCTTCTTGAAAATTGGCAACCTGCACAAACAACAAAGGTTTATGACTGTAAAGGAAGACTATTAACAGAATTTTTTGTTCAAAAAAGACAATTTGTTCCAATAGAGAAAATTCCTGACTATGTAAAAAATGCGTTTATAGCTACAGAAGATAAATCTTTTTATACAAATATAGGTATAGATTTTGAAGGTATTTTAAGGGCTTTAATTACAGATATAAAAGCAGGTAGAATAGTAGAAGGTGGTAGTACTATTTCCCAGCAGTTAGTTAAAAACCTTTTCCTAACTTCTGAAAGGTCTTTTAATAGAAAATTTAAAGAGCTAATTTTAGCAATAAAACTAAACAGAAGATACCCAAAAGACAAGATTTTAGAAATGTATCTTAATCAAATATATCTTGGTCATGGAGCATATGGTGTAGAGGCTGCTTCGCAGGTTTATTTTGGAAAGCATGTTTGGCAGTTAAATATTTGCGAAGCAGCTGTTTTGGCAGGATTACCGAAGGCTCCAAGTAAGTATGACCCATTTAAAAACTTAGAGGGTGCAACAGAAAGGAGAGATGTAGTTTTATCTAGAATGGTAGATGAAGGTTATATATCTGAAGAAGAAGCAATAAATTGTAAAATGGAAGGTATCCAACTTGCTGAAGATAAAGATGAAGAGAAGATTTCTGATTATGCAACAGAAGCAGTAAGGAGATGGTTTGTAAAGTTTTATGGATATGAGAACTTATACAAAGGTGGATATAAAATTTATACAACTTTTGATAAAGATATACAGCAAAATGCTGTTGAGATTGTAAAAGATAAATTATGGTACTTACAAAGAATTTTTGGTATAAGACCGTTAACAGATAAAGAAAAAGAAGAATTACTAAAAGCATATAAATCCCAAAAAATAAACATTAGATTAAGACCTTCAAACATATACATAGGCCTTGTTTATAGTGTCAAAAAAAATAAAGTTAAATTCTTAATAAGAACTTTAGAAGGAGAGTTTACCTATCCTAAAGCAAAGAAATATTTTAAAAAAGGACAGCCTGTTTATGTTAGGTACTTAGGAGGAGGTAAGTTTGAATTTGTTCCATATTTAGAAACAGCTCTTGTTGCAATAGACCATAAAACAGGAGAAATAAAAGCCTTAGTTGGTGGATATGACATAAAGAAAAGCAAATTCAATAGAGCACTTCAAGGGAAAAGGCAGGTAGGTTCTGCATTTAAACCAATTGTTTATTTAAAAGCATTACTTGATGGATATACACAAATATCTATTTTGAAAGATGAACCAATTGCTTTTTGGGACCCAGATAACTTTGAAGAGTGGATACCTGAAAATTATGAAAAGGAATTTCACGGGGATGTAACATTAAGGTATGCACTTGTTCATAGTTTGAATGTTGCATCTGTTTGGTTGTTTGACCAGATTGGAGAAGACCCTGTAATTAAACTTGCATACGATTTAGGAATAAAAACGCCTTTACCAAAAGTAAAATCTCTAGTTTTAGGTAGTGCAGATATATCTCCTTTAGAGCTTGCAACTGTTTACTCTACTTTTGCAAATCTTGGAAAAAAATGTGAACCATATTTTATAAAGAAAATTGTAAATTCAGAAGGTAAGGTTGTTTATGAAAACAGTCCTTTTTGTAAACAGGTAGTTAGACCACAGGAAGTTGCTGTTTTAAGAGATATTTTAGAAGGAGTAATTCAAGAAGGAACAGGAAAAAGAGCAAGAGTTTTAGAACTTCCTCTTGCTGGAAAAACAGGAACTACAAATAACTATACAGATGCATGGTTTGCAGGCTTTTCTCCAGATATTACCACTGTAGTCTGGGTTGGTTACGACTACAAGAAAAAAATAGGATGGAAAGCAACAGGTTCAAGAACAGCACTTCCTATATGGATAGATTTTATGGCTTCATACTATGGGGTTGTTGAAAATATTGGAGAATTTAAAAATCCAGAGGGAGTAGCATACTATCCTATAAATATGGAAACTTTATCTTTAGCAACAGAAAACTGCGAAGGTAAAAATTTACTCTTTGTAATAGGTACAGAGCCATCCTTTACATGTGAAGGTAGTTATAAACTTTTAATTCCAAAGATAAAAGAAATTATTGATAATTACCAAATACCGAATTTAGACCATATGTCTTTTGAAGAATGGTTATATGAAAAAACAAATTCAGAAGAAAGTAGCGAAAAAGTAGAAAATAAACAAAATATGGAAGATAATAATGTTGTAGTGCCAGATGATTTTATATTCGATATAGAAGTAAATAAAAATTTCGAGGACTAGAAATGTTCGAAAGAGCAAAGGGTATAGTAAGAAAAGTAACATTAGAAGTTATATATGAAGTAGTAGATGAAAGAAGCCAGAAGATATATGAAAAGTTGGAACATATAGAAAGAAGGCAAGAAGATGATTTTAGATATTTTATACAGAGATTAGAAACTTCAAATATTTCTTCAAATCAAAGAATGGATTCCCTAAGGCAAGAAGTTAAAGAAGAAGTTAATAAACTCAGAAATGAAGTAAATCAATTTAAGCAAGAGACTAAAGAAGAAATAAATTCACTCAAAAGTGAAATAAATCAGCTTAGAAGCGAAATGAATCAGCTTAGACAAGAGACAAAAGAAGAGATAAATCAACTTAGGAACGAAATAAACCAATTTAAGCAAGAAACTAAGGAAGAAGTAAATTCACTCAAAAGTGAAATAAATCAACTTAGAAATGAAATGAATCAACTTAGACAAGAAACTAAGGAAGAAATTAACCAACTTAGAAATGAATTAAACCATCGAATGGATACAATGATTCAAATGCTTTCGGAAATTTTAAGGAGCAAGTAAAGATGGGAATTAAATATTCATATCCAGACAAAAAGGGATACTTTGGAAATTTTGGTGGGAAGTTTTTACCAGAAACTTTGATACCTGCTCTTGAAGAGTTAGAAGAGCAATATGAAAAAATAAAAAATGACGGAGACTTCCAAAGAGAATTTGTCTATTACCTTCAAGAATATGCAGGAAGACCTACAATTTTATATTTTGCTCACAGATTAACAGAAGCTGTTGGTGGTGCAAAAATATACTTAAAAAGGGAAGACTTACTCCACACGGGAGCTCATAAGATAAATAACACTTTGGGGCAAGTTTTGCTCACAAAAAAAATTGGTAAAAAAAGAATTATCGCAGAAACAGGAGCAGGACAACACGGAGTTTCAACTGCAACAGCTGCATCTTTATTTGGATTAGAATGTGTAGTTTATATGGGTGAAGTTGATGCAGAAAGACAGGCTTTGAATGTATTTAGAATGAAACTTCTTGGTGCAAAAGTAGAAGTTGTAAAATCTGGTAGTAGAACATTAAAAGATGCTGTTAACGAAGCTTTAAGAGACTGGGTTACGAATGTTAGAACAACCCATTATGTAATTGGATCTGCATTAGGACCTCACCCTTTCCCTGTTATAGTTAGAGATTTTCAGTCTGTAATAGGAAAAGAAACAAAAGAACAAATCTTAGAAATTGAAGGTAGATTACCAGATGCGGTGGTTGCCTGCGTTGGTGGAGGAAGTAATGCAATAGGCATGTTTTATCCTTTTATTGAGGATGAACAGGTAGAGCTTATTGGTGTAGAAGCAGAAGGATATGGTCTTGAAACAGGTATGCACGCTGCGAGTATAAATGGTGGTAAAGTTGGAATTTTACACGGTATGAAATCTTATTTTATACAAAATGAATGGGGACAGATAGAAGAAACCCATTCTATATCAGCAGGTTTAGACTATCCAGGAGTAGGTCCAGAACACGCATATTTAAAAGAAAGTGGTAGGGCAAAATATATAACAGCTACAGATGAGGAAGCTCTAGAAGGTTTTATTCTATTGTCACAAACAGAAGGTATAATCCCAGCTTTAGAAAGTTCTCACGCAGTTATAAAAGGAGTTGAACTTGCCAAAAAATTAGATAAAGACAAGATAGTCATAATAAACCTCTCTGGCCGTGGTGATAAAGATGTTCAGCAGGTTAAAAATTTCTTTGATACTAACCCAGATGTTTATCAAAAAATAATGGATAAGATAAAGACTAATTACAAACTATAAACTTACAAATATTGTTACTAACAAATTTTTTTCCATCAGTGGTAAAAATTATATAAGCTATGCCTTTTTTGTCTAAAAACTTTAAAGCCTTTTTTAAAGGCATTACAGATACAGCAGTTGCATATGCATCTAGATAAGTATTGTT
>WFXI01000269.1 GCA_015490675.1 Hydrogenothermaceae bacterium | reverse complement strand
TTTCGTCAACTCCATATTTTTCAGCCACTTCAAAAGGATTTACTACATTTCCAAGGGATTTAGACATTTTTTGTCCTTCAACAGTCCACCATCCGTGAGCAAAAACCTTGTTAGGAAGTTCAAGACCAGCACTCATTAAAAATGCAGGCCAATAAACTGCATGAAATCTTAAAATATCTTTACCTACAACATGAACATCAGCTGGCCAGAAAGTTTTAAAAGTTTCACTTTCTATATTTGGGTATCCAACTGCAGTAAGATAATTCGTTAGTGCATCAAACCATACATAAATAGTGTGGTTTTCATCAAAAGGAACAGGAATTCCCCATTTTACCCTGTCTCTTCTCCTTGATACAGATAAATCCTTTAGACCTTGTTTTACAAAAGATATTACTTCATTTCTTCTGTAATCAGGTTGAATAAACTCTGGATTTTTTTCATAAAGCTCAAGCAATTTATCTGTATATTTGGAAAGTCTAAAGAAATAGCTTTCTTCTGTTATTTTTTCACATTTCTTTTGATGAATAGGACACTTATAATCATTATCTTTTATGTCTGTTTCTGTTTTAAATTCCTCACAACCAACACAATACCAGCCTTCATATTTGCCTAAATAAATATCTCCATTGTCATAACATTTTTGAAATATATATTGAACAGCCTTTATATGGTCTTCATCTGTTGTTCTTATAAATCTATCGTAAGAGATATTTAAAACTTCCCAAAGCTCTTTAAATTTTAAATGGGTCTGGTCTGCAAGCTGTTTAGGAGTTATTCCTTTCTCCTCTGCAGTTTTTTGAATTTTTAGTCCATGTTCATCTGTTCCTGTTAAGAAAAATGTTTTATTTCCTTTTTGTCTGTTATACCTTGCTAATACATCACATGCGACAGTAGTATAAGCGTGACCTAAATGTGGAACATCATTTACATAATATATAGGTGTTGTTACATAAAATTTTCCCATCTAAAACCTCAAAAATTTATTTTATAGCAATATTATAATAAAGATTTTTGTGATATAATATAAAATCCACTTGGTTTTCAGAAAAACTTTCTTATACGGATTAGTTAAAACCACAGGTTTTTATTGACTTTATAGTAGCATTATAATATAATTTTGGCTTGTCTTTATATTTTTAAGGAGGTTATATTGTGCCAACGATAAACCAGCTAATAAGAAAAGGTAGAAAAAAGGTAAAAAAGAAACCTAAGGCACCAGCATTAGAAGGAAACCCTCAAAAAAGAGGAGTTTGTGTAAGGGTATATACAACAACCCCTAAAAAGCCTAACTCTGCTTTAAGAAAAGTTGCAAGGGTTAGATTATCTAACGGATATGAGGTTACTTGCTATATTCCTGGTGAAGGACACAACTTACAGGAGCACTCAATAGTTCTCGTTAGAGGTGGAAGGGTTAAGGATTTACCAGGGGTAAGATACAAAATAATTAGAGGTGCTTTAGACGCTGCAGGTGTTCAAAACAGAAGACAATCTCGTTCTAAATATGGAACTAAGAGACCAAAAAATTAATTAGGAAGAGGTAAGAAAACATGCCAAGAAAGGGACCAGTAAAACCAAGAGAAATAATGCCAGACCCTGTTTATCAGGATGTATTGGTTCATAAATTAATCAATAAAGTTATGCTTGATGGAAAAAAGTCAAAAGCTGAAAAAATTGTTTACACTGCAATGAAAATACTTTCTGAAAAAACAGGAGAAGACCCTTTAACAGCTTTACATAAAGCTATAGATAACCTAAAGCCTGTAATGGAAGTAAGACCTAGAAGAGTTGGTGGTTCTACTTATCAAGTTCCAATAGAAGTTTCACCAAGAAGACAAATTTCTCTAGCATTAAGATGGCTTGTTGAAGCTGCTAGAGAAAGAAAAGGAAAAGGAAACTATACAATGATTGAAAAATTAGCAAATGAATTATATGACGCTTATAACGAAAGAGGTGGAGCTTATAAGAAGAAAGAAGATACTCATAGAATGGCTGAAGCAAACAAAGCATTTGCTCACTACAGATGGTAATAAAAAATTTTTAGTTAATTAAAATCAAAATTTAATTAAAAACTTAATCAAAAGATTTTGGAGGAAAAAAGAAAATGGCAAGGCAAGTGCCAATAGAAAAATTAAGAAATATAGGTATTGTTGCTCACATTGATGCAGGGAAAACAACAACTACAGAAAGAATACTATTTTATACAGGAAAAACTTATAAGATTGGTGAGGTTCACGAAGGTGCCGCTACTATGGACTGGATGGAACAAGAAAAAGAAAGAGGTATTACAATTACAGCGGCAACCACTGCAGCATACTGGAAAGGATATCAATTAAACATTATTGATACACCAGGGCACGTTGACTTTGGAGTTGAAGTTGTTCGTTCTATGAAAGCTCTTGATGGAATTGTTTTTGTATTTTCATCTGTTGAAGCTGTTCAGCCTCAGTCTGAAGCAAACTGGAGATGGGCTGATAAATTTGAAAAGCCAAGAATTGCTTTTGTAAATAAAATGGATAGAGTTGGAGCTGATTTCTTTAAAGTATATGAAGATATAATTGAAAAACTTGGAGCAAAACCAGTTCCTATACAGGTTCCTATTGGAGCTGAAGATAACTTTATTGGTGTTGTTGACTTATTTGAAATGAAAGCTTACATCTGGCAGGGAGATGAACTTGGAGCTAAATACGATATAACTGATAATATTCCTGATGATGTAAGACCTGTAGCAGAAGAATGGCGTGAAAAAATGATTGAAGCTATTGTTGAAACTGATGAAGAATTGATGGAAAAGTACCTTGAAGGTGAAGAAATTCCTGTAGAAGACCTAAAAAAAGCACTAAGAAAAGCTACTATAAATAGAGAATTAGTTCCTATGCTTTGTGGTTCTGCGTTTAAAAATAAAGGGGTTCAACCTTTATTAGATGCAGTTGTTGATTATTTACCTGCACCAGTAGATATGCCTCCTGCAAGAGGAACAAATCCTCAAACTGGAGAAGAAGAATTAAGATATCCTTCAGATGATGAACCATTCTGTGCATTAGCATTCAAAGTTATGGCAGACCCATATGCAGGACAATTGACATACTTTAGAGTGTACTCTGGTGTAGTTAGAGCTGGTGACACTGTTTTAATTGCTAACAAAAACAAAAAAGTTAGAGTTGGTAGAATTCTTAGAATGCACGCTAACCAGAGAGAAGAAATTACAGAAGTTTATGCAGGTGATATTGCTGCAGCTGTAGGTCTTGATACAGTAACAGGAGATACACTATCTGACCCACAAAAACCAATTGTCCTTGAATCTATGGAATTCCCTGAACCTGTTATTGCAATGGCTATTGAACCAAAAACAAAACAAGACCAGGAAAAATTATCTCAAGTTTTAAATAAATTTATGAAAGAAGACCCTACATTCAAAGTTTCTGTTGACCCAGAAACTAACCAAACCCTTATTCATGGTATGGGTGAGCTCCACCTAGAAATTATGGTTGATAGAATGAAAAGAGAATATAACATAGATGTTAATGTTGGTAAGCCTCAGGTTGCTTATAAAGAAACTATTAAGAAAAAGGCAACTGGGGAAGGAAAATTCATCAGACAGTCTGGTGGTAGAGGTCAATACGGACACGCTATTATTGAAATTGAACCTCTTGAAGGAAAAGACTATGAATTTGAAGATAAAATCGTTGGTGGTGTAATTCCAAAAGAATACATACCTGCTGTTGATGCAGGAATACAGGAAGCAATGCAAAATGGAATTATTGCAGGCTATCCTGTAATTGGTGTAAAAGCCACATTATTTGATGGTTCATTCCACGAAGTTGACTCTTCTGAAATAGCATTTAAAATTGCTGGTTCTATGGCATTTAGAGATGCTGCGAAAAAAGCAAATCCAGTATTATTAGAACCAATAATGCTTGTAGAAGTTGAAACTCCTGAAGAATATATGGGAGATGTAATGGGAGACCTCTCTAAAAGAAGAGGTAAAATCCTTGGTTCTGAGAAAAAAGGACCTACTGTTGTCATTAAAGCAGAAGTTCCACTCGCTGAAATGTTTGGATATGCAACAGACTTAAGGTCTTTAACTCAAGGTAGAGCAACATTCTCTATGGTATTCCAAAAATATGAAGAAGTTCCTAAAAATATTGCTGATGAAATAGCAGGTCAAAGAAATAAAACTGAAGAAAACTAATTGGAGGTAAATAAAAAGATGGCAAAAGAGAAATTTGTAAGAGAAAAAGAACACGTAAACGTAGGAACAATCGGACACGTAGACCACGGAAAAACAACATTAACAGCAGCTATAACATACGTATTATCTAAAAAAGGATTAGCAGAATTCATAGGATACGGAGATATAG
>WFXI01000268.1 GCA_015490675.1 Hydrogenothermaceae bacterium | reverse complement strand
TTCACCATTTGCTCTTCTTATCAAAAAATCCCAGAAAGAAAACTTCAAATGTCAGATTGTTATTTTTTACCCGTTTATAAATATTGACTAAAGGAAAATCTGTATGTATTAATTGAATAAGGGGGATATAAATGGGCAAAAAAGAAAAATACCTGATAGCTTTAGCAGGACTTTTCCACGATATAGGAAAGTTTTACTATAGGGCTACTTATTCAAGCACCTCTAATGAAGAAAAAAACGAGTTTGGTTATGCTCATGCAGCATTGTCAGCCAGATGGATTAATGAGAACAGAGATATTTTTGAAAATATAGAACAAGGATTGTCAGATATCCTTATAAATTGGGGAGCAAGACATCATAATCCTACAGATGATTTGGAAAGTATAATTCTACAAATAGCAGATTGGTACTCATCCGCACATGAAAGGGAAAAAATCCTTCAAGACGAGTTAAATTTTATTCATTCTATTTTTGAAAGAATAAACTTTGGGAAATTTAGCTACGATACTGGAAAGACTTTTGGAATTTACCTTCCAGAAAAATTAAAGTTAAATCAAGAAATTATTTTCCCAAAGTTAATGAAAGGAATAATAACAAAGGAAAAAGATAATGAAAAAGAAAGACTTGTTATAAAATACTTTGATAAAGAATTAGAAAAAGCTTTAGAATTTGTTTTTCCAAGTGATTTAAACAAGATTATTAGTGATAAATACCAAAATCTTTTTAAAGACTTTAATGAAAATTTTAAAAGTTTTTCCCAATATTTTAAAAATTCATTAGAAAAGTTTTTCAATTTTGTGTATTACTTTTTACAGATTTATACTTGGTCTGTTCCTGCTTCTATCTGGTCTAAAAATGATAAAAATAAACATTATCCAGATATATCCCTTTTTGACCACTCGAGAGTTTTGTCCGCTATAGCAACTTCTTTATATGATTATGCTAAAGAGAAAAATATAAAACCTAAAAAAAATACAACAAAGGATTTTGATGAAGAATATGCCTTCTTATTAATTGAAGGGGATATAGGAGGAATACAAAAATTTCTTTTCAATATATATAAATCTTCTGAGGCTGCAGAAGCTGAATTTTCAATAGCTAAAGCTCTAAGAGGGCGTTCTTTTTTACTTTCTATGGTTCCGGAGATTTTAGCAAGATATATTTTGAATAAGCTTGGATACCCTATAACAAATGCTCTTTATATAGGTGGTGGTAAGTTTCAACTACTAATTGGAAACACGGATAATAATAGGAAGCAATTGGAAGAAATAGAAAAAGAGATTAACAAATACCTTTTTGAAGAATTTGAATTAGAACTAAATTTTTCACTGGCAACATGGGCTTTTAGAGGAAAGGAGTTTAAAAAATCAAATGGTTTTTTAAATCAAATAGAGGCTTTACAGCAAGTATTAGACAAAAAGAAAAAACAAAAAATTGGCGAACTACTTTTAAAAGAACTTGAAACCTTAGAAGAAGCTACTGAAAACCTTTGCCCTTCATGTCAATCTCTAAAAGTAGAAAAAAATAAAAAATTCTGTAAATGGTGTGATTTGTCTCAAGAAATCGGTGAGATTATTCCAAAAATAAGCTACATAGCTTTTACTAATCAAGAAAACATTTCATATAAAAACTTCATAACATTAAAAGGATTTGGTAGTGTTATATTACTCAATGACGAAGAAGTGAAAAATGCAACAGAATTCAATGAGATTTTAGTCCTGAACAAACCAGAAATTTCATCTAAAAACAATGGATTTAAATTTTTAGGCAATACTGTTCCTGTAATAACGAAAGAAAATGAAAAAATTTTCAAAGAATTTGAAAGTGAGGATATCCAAATAAAAGAAGATTATGTTCTTCCTTTTGAAGTCTTGGTTAAATTCACCCAAGGTGATAAAAAATTAGGATATTTTAGGGCAGATGTTGATAACCTTGGACTAATATTTAGTGATGGTTTACGTTCATTAGAAGTAGAAAATGAAGAAGATGAAAGTCTTTATACTATATCCAGAATTGCTTCTTTAAGCAGAATGCTTGATTTATTCTTTAGTGGTTATCTAAATAAATTAGCTGAAGAAACTACTAAAGAATATATTGAAGGATTATTTAAAATATTAGAACAATCAAAGAAAGACAATAAACCTATTCCTCTGGATAATGAACTTGTAGGTATTCTCGAGAAAATAAAGGAAAATAATTTAGAAAAAAATTTTATTAATTCTCTAATCTATATTGTTTATTCAGGTGGAGATGATTTATTTATAATAGCACCTTACAATTTAGCTTTAAAATTTGCCCAAAAAATCCGTGAAGAATTCACAGATTATACTGCTAAAAATCCAGAATTTGGTTTGTCCGGTGGTTTACTCTTTGCAAGACATAATTTACCAATAAACTTGGTTGCTAAATATACAGAAAGCTTAGAGGAAAAAGCAAAAGAAGGAACAAAAGATAAAATTGCCATTTTCCAAAGAGCATATAAATGGAAAGATTTTAGAATTGGGGTGGGTCAACTGTCAGAATGCGATAAAGATGAGGATGAAGATATTATATATTTTTCACAAATTGAAGAAATAGTAGAAAACTTAGAAGAGCTATATAACCACAAGGATAAAATAATTAGCAGGGGTTTCCTGTATAACCTTTTAAACTTACATAAATCCTATGTTCAAAGTATAACGTGGTCTTTTGAATGTAAAAAGAAACAAGAGACAGTGATAAACTCCCTTATTTATCCAAAACTTCACTATCAAATAGCGAGAAATGTAAACAAAAAAGATGATGAAAATGTCAGAAATAAACTTATACTTCCGTTATTAAACATAGAAAACAAATGGATTTTAAAAAACTTAGATACTATTGTTTCACTTGTTTTAATGAAAACAAGAAAAGGAGGATGAGATTATGAACACCTTAGAAGAAAAAATATCATTATTGGATGAGAATTTTGAAATAAAAAATAAGGAAAATTTAATTCAACAAATGAAAGAAAGAATAAAAGACCCAAAAAAAAGAGAAAAATATAATCCAACATACATTGAGCTTATAGTAGAAGCATTAAAAGAAAAATTAAAAGATAAAAATAAAAACTTCTCAGATTTGAATTTAGAAGAATGGTTAGACCCAGAAGGAATTGCTTCAAAATTCGCACAAAAAGCTAAAATAGAAAGAACCCAGTTAAGAAAATATTTTGATGAAATTAAAAATATAAAAGTATCCCTAAAAGGCTTGAAAGAAAACGAAGGCTTACCATCACAAGTAAAGGTTAAACTAATGAGTTTAATACCAAAGTTTGCTTATGCTAAAGGAAGAGATTTAATAGGAAAAGATGTTTATGAATTTTTTAGTTTTTCATTAAAAAAATTAAAGGAAGGGAAGGTTAAAGATTTTCAAGCTTTTGAGAACATATTAGAAGCTATTCTTGCCTATCATACATATCATAAGCCACGTAAATAAACAAGGAGGACTAAAAAATGAACAATCAAAGTTTAAAAGCATTGAAAGGATTTCTAACATTAAAATACAAAATTGAAGTTTTAACAGGTTTACATATCGGTGGTTCAAAGGAAAGTATTGAAATTGGCGGTGTAGATAATCCAGTAATAAAGTTAAAAACTTTCAGATTAAACGATGATAAATTTCTTTCTGATGTTCCATATATTCCCGGCTCTTCACTAAAAGGAAAAATCAGGAGTTTATTAGAGTTA
The DNA here is from genome assembly GCA_015490675.1 of Hydrogenothermaceae bacterium. Lineage (GTDB taxonomy): Bacteria > Aquificota > Aquificia > Aquificales > Hydrogenothermaceae > Hydrogenothermus. Next base: position 430 of record WFXI01000268.1, on the reverse strand, counting down.
GCAAAAAATAAACCTGTAGATAGATTTAAGAAATATCAAAAAGAGCATGAAAAGGACTTTAAATGGGATAAGGCTATAGAATATGCTGGTAAACCCTGCGATTGTGGAGAATGTGAAATATGTAAACTGTTTGGTACTGGTGGAGATAAAGTAAAAGAGCCTATTAGACTTAGATTTTCAGAATTTTATCCTACAAAAGACACCATAGATATGTGGAAAACATACTTAGGCGAAGTTTATACAGAAATGAAAACAGAAAATGTCATAAATCGTATAACATCTACAGCACAACATCCAAGACATACAGAAAGAGTCATAGCAAACTCAACTTTTGAAGGAGATATAACATTTAGAGTTTTTGAAGGTGATGGAAAAGAACTTATAGAAACTTTAGAGAAAGGAATAAAGCTTTTAGAAAAAGATTATTTAG
>WFXI01000267.1 GCA_015490675.1 Hydrogenothermaceae bacterium | reverse complement strand
GACTTCTAATTCTTCTAATTATATGAATAATATCTTCTTTTCTTTTTATATCAAAAGACATTACTACAAATTCATCATTACCAAACCTTGCAACTACATCCCTTGACCTTAAAACTCTACTTATTCTCTTAGCAGATTCTCTTAAAATAATGTCTCCTACAAATGGAGCAAAAACATCATTTATGTTTTTAAATCTATCTATATCTATAACCAATATAGCTAAATCATTTTTATTATTCTTAGTTAATACCTGTTTTAAAGCATTTTCTAACTTGTCAAGAAAATATCTTCTATTTGGAAGCTCCGTCAAAACATCGTAATACGATAAATATTTGATTTCTTCTTTTCTAACAAGAGAATATATAGCAAACGCTATATCATATCCTATTTGAGTAAAGAGTTTTTTCTCTTCTTCAGATAAATATCTTACATCCTCAGAATACATACTAAGTACTAAATTTTATTTTCAATCTTAAATATAGAAGATAGATAATTTGTGAATATTATCGGTACACTTACTCCTATATGTTTATCGAACTCTACTATTTCTCCCGATTTTATTGATTTTTTCAAAGATTTAATAGTTGATTCAACATCTATATTTTTTCTGTTACCTTTCTTCTTTAATATTTTTATATTGTCATCTATAAGTTCACCAATAAATGCAAATTGATAGCCACCCTCTCCTAATATTATTTCAAGTACTTCTTCAAAAAGTGTGTCTATATCTGTTATTTTTATTATAGTTTCATTTATTCTGTATAAAATTCTGTAAAGTTTTGATATCCTTTCAAATTGATGATTTTTTTCTAACTCATCTATGGAATCTCTAATAACAATAACTAAAAACTTTTTGTTATTTAATTCTATAATGCTTCCGCTAATAATTACAGGAATATCTTTCTTTTTTATTTGATTGTATATAAATACATTTATTAAGTAACTGTTATTGTTGGATAAAAAATCTTGAACTAACTTTTGTATCTTAACTTTTTCTGAATCTGGGAATAATGTAGTCAACTCATTATTAATAATATTATCTTTACTTAAACCAGTAAGCTCTTCTAATTTCTTATTAGCATCTAAAATTCTTTGACTTTCTAAATCTATTAATAAAATTCCATCAGAAGTTTTCAGTAAGTCTCCAAATTCTCTCCTATTCATAACAAAAACTTCCCTAATACAAATTCAAAAACTTAAGTAGAAATAAAATTGTATTATCTCACAGAACTATTATCAAATTATAAATAAAATTTATCTTCAAGTGATTGAGTAGTTTTCCCATTCCAAATAATATTTACTGCCCTTTCAAACTGTTTAAGTATTTTTAAATAAACTCTTGTTTCAGCTTTATCTAAATAAACCACTTTATTGTATTTCTTCACAAAAAAACCTAGGTATGGGATTTTATCTTTTATTGCTATTTTATACCTTTCTTTCTTTGGTGGAAGTTGGTTTGCTAAAAATCCTTCCATAACTGCAACCAGTTCTAAAAACTGGAGTATTCCAACTGCTACGGGCAAGCCGTCTATTTTTACTAATATGTCTTGTAAATCTCTTGAATGTATTATTTTGTATTCTACTTTTAACCTTTGATATATAAGCTCTTGGTCTAAATTCCTTATCTCCATTTACCTCTCCTTTAACCATTTTTCAAAGTCCCAGCCTGTTACTTTTCTAAAGCACCAATTTAATTCAGGACGAGCTTTAAATATACTTTTTACTGCTGATATTTTTGACCTTAAAGACTTAAGCTCTCTTTTGTGCTGCTCCTGCCCTTCTTTGTATCCTTGCTCATAAGCCATTCTTCCAATGTTTATAGCTTCTTCCTTGGCTTTCTCCAATATCTGTTCTGCCTCTTCTGTAGCTCTAGCTACTATTTCTTTAGCTTCTTTTTCTTTTTTTTGTTTGTATAACTCTAGCTCTTCCTTCTGTCGGGCAATTTCTCGTTCTATTTCTTCTTCTTTCTTCCTTACATTCATTAACCTATAGACACCCATCCCTGTTATCAAACCTGCAAAAGCAAAAAATATTGGAATGGAGTAAAGAGCTATCTTTTTTATGGTCTCAAAGGTTTCCTCTTTTTCTTTTATGTAGTTCCTGTAATCTTCTATTAAGGCTTTTACTTGTGGCTCTAGTTGGTTAGCTCTTTTTTTTAATACTTTGTTTAATGCCGTGTATATTAGATACTGGCAAAACTGATATGAAAATTCCTTGTTGTATCCTGCATCTATAAAGCCCTTATAACATCCTGCTAAGGTAAGAGGGTAATATCTTCCTTCCTCATCTTGATATATGATTTCTGCTCTAAAGTTCGTTCCTCTTATGATTTTTGATAAATCCTCTCTATTCAGCTTTTCTATATAACTGACTAATGTTTCTAAATTACTTTCTTTTTTATCTAGCTCACAGGAAGCTATAAACATCATCGCTAATAACATTAATATTATCTTCTTAGCTTTCATCTTTCTCTTTTATTCTCTTTAGTTCTTCTTCTACAAAATAGATTTTATAATCACCTTCTTTTTTGAAGGTCTTTATCCCTAGCTCTTTGGCTAACTTTAAAAAAATGTAGTAGTCCATTTTTTCTTTTTCTTCTGCTAGTTCTTTTGGCACATAGAAGCTTCGCCTTTTGTAGTTTTCTTTGATGTATTCGTTCTGCTTCTTTATCCTCTCTTTCTTCTTCTCCTCCCTTAACTTTGCCTTTATCTCCTCTAGCTGTCTCTCTAGTTCTTCTCTTTTACTCATTGCTTTATCCTAATATAGTTTCTTCTTATTAGTCTATATACATTATAGTAATATACTATAGTATTTTTGATAACTATTTTTGAAAGTCGTTTGTTTTTTCGGCGGTTTTTTTGTAGAATTTTTTTACAAATTTTTAGAAATTGTTGTTTTGCAGTTTCGTACTGCAGTAGTGTTTTTTGTTTTTTTCCATCTCGTTGTAGTTGCAGGCGTTATGCCTCCCCAGAGATGCATACTGGGTCATCAAACTCCGCTGGCTCGGCGGTTGCCG
>WFXI01000266.1 GCA_015490675.1 Hydrogenothermaceae bacterium | reverse complement strand
CAATTAACAAAAGAAATATTAAGAAGAAATCCAAAAGGTTTATATGGAATAGAAATAGATAAAACAGCCTATCCAATTATTGAAGAAAAGTTTTCTGAATATGAAAATTTTAAACTTATTAAAGATGATTTTTTTAATGTAAATTTATTTGAACTAGCAAAAAATCAAAAAATTAAGCTTGTAGGAAATCTTCCTTATAATGTGTCATCGCTTATATTAATAAATACAGTTTTTTACATAGATATACTTGAAAGAACAGTTTTTATGCTACAAAAAGAAGTTGCAGAAAAGTTAATTGCAAAACCAAAAACTAAAAATTACACATTTTTATCTGTGTTTATACAAACATTTTTTGAAATTGAATATGTTATGAGCGTTCCTCCTAGATTTTTTTCTCCTCCTCCAAAGGTTGTTTCTGCAGTTGTAAAAATGTTTCCTAAAAGGGAATATCCAGATGTAGATAAAAAAGCATTTAAAAACTTTGTGTCATCATTATTTGCAAATAAAAGAAAAATGCTAAGAAAAAAACTTCCTGCTGAAATATTAAAACAGGCAAATATACCTGAAACTGCAAGAGTCGAGGAGCTTCACTTGGAAGATTTTTTAAATTTATTTAAAATAGTGAATAAAAATTCTACAAATAGTTAAAAACGATGTTTATAGGTAGCATAGTTTTTGAAATTTATATTCCATATGCATCTTCATTAAAAGAAAAAAGAATGTATATTCGTTCTTTAAAAGAAAAATTAAAATCAAAATTTAATGTTTCTGTAGCAGAAATAGGAAATCAAGATTTGTGGCAATCAGCACAGGTTGCAGTTGTTTTAGTATCTGGTGAAAAAAATCAAACAGAAAAACAGATGGATAATATAATTAACTTTGTAGAGGCAAACTTTCCTGAGCTTCATATAAATACTTATAAAGAGGTAATTTAACTTGAAAATATTAATTGCAACTACTAATAAAGGTAAACTTAGAGAGTTTAAATCTCTTTTATCGCAGATAAATATTGAAACTTTGTCTTTAGATAATATGAAAGAAAAAATAGAAGTAGAAGAGGATGGAAAAACATTTTTGGAAAATGCTATCAAGAAGGCAAAAGAATATGCAAGTTTTTATAACATCCCTGTTATTGCAGAAGATGCAGGCTTAGAAGTAGAAGCTTTAAATAACTATCCAGGAGTTTATTCAGCTAGATTTTACGATATAGATTTTGGCGGAAAAGAAGAAATCGTAACAAATAAAGATGAAGCAAACATAAAAAAGCTTCTTAGATTATTAGAAGGAAAAAACAACAGAAAAGCAAGATTTGTTAGCACAGTAGTATTTTATTCTCAAAAGGATTTTGGTCTTTGGACAGAAGGATATTGCTATGGTGAAATAGCCAAAGAGCCAAGAGGGAATAAAGGTTTTGGATATGACCCTATTTTTATTCCTGAAGGATACAATAAAACAATGGCAGAAATTTCTCCTGAAGAAAAAAATAGAATATCTCATAGAGGAAAAGCTGTCAGAAAATTAATGGAAAAATTAAAAAAGGTTTTATAGCTCTTTACTATCTATAATAAAAGTAACAGGGCCATCATTTAAAATATAAACTTTCATATCTGCGGCAAAAATTCCAGTTTCTGTTTTTACCAATTTAGAGACTTCTTTTACAAACTTTTCATAAAGCTGTTTTGCTTTTTCTGGCTTTTCTGCATTATCAAAACTAGGTCTTCTACCTTTTTTCACATTCCCAGCAAGTGTAAACTGAGAAATTACGAGAGCTTCTCCATTTATATCTAATAATGATAAGTTCATTTTTCCATTATAATCTTCGAAAATTCTAAGATTAACTATTTTATTTACTAGCTTTTTTACATCTTCTTCTGTATCTCCTTTCTCAACACCTACTAAAATATTTAATCCCTGTCCTATTTGTCCAACCACTTTTCCATCAACTTCTACTTTAGACTCTAGAACCCTTTGTATTACAGCCTTCATAGCACCCCTTAAGGTTGTAAAAAATAGATTTAGGAAATATAATTATATACACTTTTTTGCGAGTGTGGCGGAATTGGCAGACGCGCGGGACTTAGGATCCCGTGGCCGCAAGGCCGTGAGGGTTCGACTCCCTCCACTCGCATTTTGAAATATAAATCTAAATTTATATCCTAAAAAAAATATTTTTAACTTAGAAAATTCCTTGGAAACCTTGATGCTGATAAACTTAAAAAAATTAATTGAGTTGGTTAATTTGTTAGATTAATTCCTGTAATAGTAGTAATAAAATTCATCATTTCTTCTTTTATAATCATCACAATCCATATAATATTCTCCCTTCCAACCTCTAATAGCAGATGTTATAAATATGCTTAATATAATAGCTCCTACTATTGCCACTGCTGGATTTTCTTTTAAATATACATAAACTTCCTCTATTTTTACATATAATTCTCTTCCATATAAAAATGCTCCTATTATACCTAAAACTAATAAAATCATTATAAATATGTAACTTGATAACTTATTACTTTTACTTAATGGTTTAACTATTATTAATTCTCCAAGCAGATAAACCGCTAATAATATTCCCGCTTCTATATAAAGATTTTCTCCTTTTGTTATATCAAAAATAGATATTGCTAGTATAAATCCCAATGCAAAAAGTAATATTCTTACTATCACTTTCAAATTGTAAAATAAATATTTACCCCTTCTCATTTGTTTGTAAAATTCTTCTCTATCTGGTGTATTTACCGTATATTTTGACATCCTAAATAACCATAACTAATCCCAAATTTTAACAATATTATAATAAGTATCTCTTTGAGCAGGTTTAAATCCTGCTTCTTTGATTATTTTCGCCATTTTTTCTGGTTTTGGATATGAGACCTGTAACCCTGTTGATGTTACAACATTTTCTTCTATCATAGTGCTACCTAAATCATTAGCTCCAAAATGAAGACCTACAGGCCCTACTTTCATAGTCTGAGTAACATGGGAAGTTTGAATATTATCAAAGTTATCTAAAAATATTCTTGCAACTGATAAAACTTTTAAATACCAAACAGATGTTGCAGGCTCTAAAAAGTCTAACTGAGTTCCCCCTTTTTGGAAAGTCCAGGGTATAAATGCTGTAAAGTATCCTTTATGTTTTTTTAAAGACTTGTCTTGCAACTGTCTAACATTATTCAAATGTTCAACTATATGTTTTGGCTTTTCTACATGACCAAACATCATTGTGGCAGTTGATTTCATTCCTAGCTTGTGGGCTGTTTCGTGTATATAAAGCCATTGCTCAGTGGTTGTTTTATTAGATGAAATCAAAACCCTAACTTCATCAGATAGTATTTCAGCTCCACCACCGGGAAGGCTATCTAAACCTGCATCTTTTAAAATTTTTAGAGTTTCTTCAATAGAAAGTTTTTCAAGTTTTGCTAAATAGTTTATTTCTGTAGCAGACAAACTGTGTATATGTATTTGAGGAAATCTTTCTTTTATACCTTTAAAAAGTTCTACATAAAAATCTAATCTTAAATCTGGGTTTAACCCACCTTGCATTAAAAGGGTCGTTCCACCCCACTCTACTAATTCTTCAACTTTTTTATAGATTTCCTCAAAGTCTAAAACATAAGCGTCATTGTCCGATTTTCTTCTTTGAAATGCACAGAATTTACAACCTGCAACACAAACATTTGTATAGTTTACATTTCTATCAACAACAAAAGTTACTATATCGTCAGGATGTTTTCGCTTTCTAACAAAGTTTGCAAGTCTTCCAAGTTCTAAAAGCTCCACATTTTCTAATAAATAAAGAGCTTCTTCTGGGGTTATTCTTTCATTATTTAAAACTTTATTTTCTATAGTTTCAAAACTTATATCAATTACGCTTTTTTCCATTTTGTCCCCACCGGAGTGTCCTCTAGGATAATTCCCTTTTCTTTTAAAGAGTCTCTAATATAATCTGCTATATCAAATTTTTTCTCTTTTCTAGCTTTATTTCTAACCTCTATTAAAATTTCTACAAGTTCTTCATCTATTGCAGATTTTTCTTTTTCGATTTGTTTTACTTCCTCAACATCTACACAAGGTTTTAAGCTGTCAAAAAATCCAAATATATCTCTAGTTGTCTTATAAATTAAATCTGCCGCTTCTTTATAAGACTGTAGAGCTTTTTTAGAAATTCCACCTTCTTTAACAGCTTTATCTTTTAAAATATTCATTTCTCTTACAAGTCCATATATAGCTGCAAAAGCTTCAGGAGTATTAAAATCATCACTCATAGAAGCGTAAAAATCCTGTTCTGCTTTTGCAATCTGGTCATAAAGATGGTATTCAAAATCTGGATTTTCTGGCAGTTTCTCTAAGATTTTTACTTCTTCTATTGCATTTTTTAATCTGTCATAAGCTTTTTTTGTTTCTTCTAATTTTTCCCAAGAGAAATCTAAAGGGCTTCTGTAATGAACAGATAAAACTAAAAGTCTCAGTACATCTGGATGGTATTTTTCATAAATTTCTTTTAATGTGATGTAGTTTCCTAAAGATTTAGACATTTTTTGACCATTTACAGTAACAAGCCCATTATGAATCCAGTATTTAGCAAAAGGCCTGTCTGTAAGTGCTTCTGCTTGAGCTAGCTCATTTTCGTGGTGAGGAAATGTTAGGTCTAATCCTCCTCCGTGAATATCAATAGTTTCTCCTAAATGTTTAAAAATCATTGCACAGCATTCTGTATGCCACCCTGGACGACCTTTTCCCCAAGGAGAATCCCAAGAAGGTTCTCCTGCTTTTGATGCTTTCCATAATGCAAAATCCAGTGGGTCTTTTTTCTTTTCTCCCGGCTCTACCCTTGCCCCAGCTATTAACTCATCAATGCTTCTTTTTGATAATTTCCCATATTCTTTAAATTTTCTTACAGAAAAATATACATCTCCATCTACTTCATAGGCATAGCCTTTATCTACTAGCTTTTGTATAAAATCTATAATATCTGGTATATGAGTGGTTACCCTTGGTTCTATATCTGCAGGTTCTATTTTGAAATTTTCTGCATCTTCATAGTAAGACTTTATATATCTATCTGCAATTACAGTAAAAGGAACACATTCATTTTTTGCTCTATTTATTATTTTGTCATCAACATCAGTAAAATTTCTAACAAAAGTGACATTGTATCCAAGGTATCTTAAATATCTTCTAATCATGTCAAAAACAATTAAACTTCTACCATGACCTACATGGTTCACATCATAGACAGTAACACCACAGACATATATTTTTACTTCACCAGGATTTATAGGAACAAATTCTTCTTCCTTTCCTGTTAAAGTGTTATGAATCTTAAGGCTCATGGTAAACTCCAAATAATTTTTATTTTAAATTATACTAATAGTATGGATAAAGAGCAAAAAGAAATAGAGCTTAAGAAGCTGGCGATAGAAAGAGCTAAAGTTTTAGAAGGTATTTTGAGGACTCTTGTTTTTGGTATTTTAACTTTAGGAGCTGGTGCTGGAACTATAATCTATACCTTATATAATACGAAGGAAGTTAATTTATTTTTACTTTCTTTATTATCTACATTTATTATTGTGTTTTCTTTCTTAGCATTATGGGTATATTTAGACATAAAGAAAACTTTAAAAGAGGTAAAGAAATGGAAATAATAGGAATTACTTTGTTTATTATTGCCGTAATTGTTGCATTTTTATCTTTTGGTATGATGGCTTTTGTAACAGTAAAAGATTACTTAGAAGAAAGAAAGCACTAAGGAGGCTTATTTATGACAAGAAGTTTTGTTAATTTTGAAGATTTAACTAAAGACGAAGTTTTACAAGTATTAGATTATGCATATTACCTTAAAAAAAATCCATTTTCAGATAAATCTTTAGAAAATAAATCTATAGGTTTAATTTTTATGAAACCATCAACAAGGACTAGATTGTCTTTTGAAGTTGGTGTTTATCAAATGGGTGGACAGCCTTTATACATTTTAGGTTCATCT